>CALVRR010000003.1 GCA_944358705.1 uncultured Bacilli bacterium | reverse complement strand
ATTAAAACAAAAAGAGATTTTAATAGAGGAAATTAAGCAAAAAGAAGACACCTTAGATTTTTTAAATTATAAAATTGGTATTTATAAGGAAAAAGTTTCAAACAAAAAATAAGGAGTCCCGAAAGGACTCCTTTTAAAGATTACACTATCCTAGTAATAGATACAGCTGCTGAATATAAATCGTTAGGTACTAAGCTGATGTCGATTCCTGAGGTGTTAATTAGACGATAACTTGCGCCAGGAAGTGCTGCAAAAATTGCATTACCACTGATAGTACCAGTATCACAACAAGTAAGTTTATTATGAGTAGAAGAATGGGCAATTAAAACGTCTGATGGCCAGAATTGATGTAATTCAACTCCTAAAGTTCTAGGTTCACAAGTAGAGTGATCAGCATCAGTATGTCTTACGTTAATCCACCAGTGAATAATATAGATTCCTTCTTCAGGAATAGTAAAATCACCAGTTGCAGGGTTATATGATATTTTGTTAGAAATATTAGTAGTTTGGAAAAGTATTGGTTGATTGTGAGATACTGTAGAATTTGTTTCATCATGTACCATAGCATAACTATTGAAAGTTGTAGCATCTTCTCCGGCAGGTCCTGTAGGTCCTGTTGCTCCAGTTGCACCAGTTGGACCAGTGATACCTTGAGGACCAGTAGCTCCTGTAGGGCCGGTTACTCCAGCAGAACCTGTTGCGCCAGTAGGACCAGTAGGTCCGGTAGGTCCTGTTGGACCAGTTACTCCTTTTTTACAAACACAATCTAACACTCTGCATAAGCAATCATCTTTTTTGTCTTTGCAACAATCTCTCATGATGTCTTCTAAATTGTCTTGATTCATTTTGTTTTTTCCCTCCTTTCAATATATCATATGAAGAAGTAAAAAAAGGTAATGAGCTAATATCAGTAAAAATAAATTTATTTAAAAAAAGATTGACTTAAAGTAAACTATAAGAAGTATAATATAAATGGTAAAAGAAAGGGTGATTAACATGGTAAAGCAAACAGCAGGAAGAGATCAATTAGGCGAATTTGCACCTAAATTTGCAGAACTTAATGACGATATATTATTTGGAGAAGTATGGTCTAGAGAAGACAAACTATCTTTAAGGGATAGATCACTAATCACAGTCGTTGCATTAATGAGTAAAGGAATATTAGATTCTAGTTTAAAGAGTCATTTAATCAATGCAAAGAAAAATGGAATTACGAAAGAAGAAATGGCAGAAATTATTACTCATGCCGCCTTCTATGCTGGATGGCCAAATGCCTGGGCAACATTCCGTATGGCAAAAGAAGTATATGAGGATGAACAATAAATGAAAAGAAGTGCAGGTATTTTATTATATAAAAAAGAGAATGATAACTTTTTAGTATTGTTAGCACACTTTGGTGGACCTTACTGGGAGAAGAAAGATAAAGGTGCATGGTCAGTTCAAAAAGGAATAGTGGAAGATGGTGAAAAAGTATTAACGGCTGCAAAAAGAGAAGTAGAAGAAGAGACAAATTTAAAAATTGTGAACGATATCTATTTCTTAGCAGCCAAAAAAGTAGCAAAAAATAAACTAGCAATTATGTTTTATTCCTATTATGATGGAGGTATTTCTAACTTTAAAAGTAATACATTCCAATTAGAATGGCCAAAAAACTCTAGTAAGATAGAAGAATTCCCTGAAATGGATAAAATAGACTGGTTTACGTTAGATAAAGCCAGAGAATATATTCATCCAACGCAACGTTTCTTTATCGAAAAATTAGAAGAAAAAATAAAGAACGGAGAAAAATAAAATGACAGATACTTTAGTAATTTATTATAGTTTTACAGGAAATAGTAAAAAAGTAGCAGAATATGTAAAAGATAAGTTAAATGCTGATATTTTAGAGTTAGAACCAGTAATTCCATTTTCTGATGACTATGACACGGTAGTAGAAGAATGGCAAAACAATGATATTAAAAGAGATGTAGAAATTAAAGAAATAAATAAAGATTTATCAAAATATCAAAAAATTGTATTAATTACTTGTACCTGGTGGTACGGAATTAGTCCAGTAATGAAGAAATTCTTAAAGGATTATGATTTATCAGGAAAAGATATCATTACCGCAAGTTCAAACGCTGGATGGATTGGGCATTGTTTTAGGGATTATAAGACATTGTTACCGAACTCAAATATTAAAGGAGAACTTGATTTATTATTTTCGGCAAATGAGGGGGAACGTGATAAGATGTTAACTTCATGGGGCGAAGTTGATTCTTGGATGGAAAAATTATAATAGGATAGAGGAGTGATTATATGAAAGAAAAAGAAGAATTTGATAAAATTAATGTATTCGGCTTAGGAGAACCAAATGATGCTTTTGCGAAATATTTTATAGGACAAAGTTACTTAAATCCATTAACAAATCCTAAAAATTGTAATTTATTTTTAACAAAGATATAAATTTTTAAATAAAAAATCACCCCACAATCTTCTCGTATATTCGATTGTAAGATGATTAATCTTATATGTTTAGCAGATATACAACGAATACGACCATAATATAAATAGTCTAGTTGAAATACTGCTATTATCTAGTTACTTTCAATATATTATACATAGCACTAAAATTGCAATATCTAATTACATATATTTTTATTTATACTAGCATTTATGAAATAATTATCATTATTATCACATTGGATATAATTAAAGGTATCATAATGGTAAAGCACTCCATTATTTATTTTCTCTTGACTATTTGCCTTAGAAATCATATTATCAATCGTTGTAAGCTCTTCATCTAGTGCCTGCTTTAAGTTTTTTACTAACTTGATATTCTTGAAACTAACCTCAATTCCATCAATACCAATGAAATAATAATTTTTATTATTGTAAGTAAAATAGTATTGCTTTTCTTCACTGTTATTAATACCTATTGAATAATATTGATTGGGAACTTTTGTATTTTGATTATTCCCTTCTTGATTTGAGAAATCATTTTTATTTCCACAGGCAGTTAACAAAAATAAAGTTACCATTATTATGCTTAATATTAAAATCTTTTTCATAAAGTCTCCTTTTTTATTTTAATTATATCATATATAATAGGAAAAGTAATAATAACTATACATTGTTTAGAAGTTTATATTTTATATATGGCATGTAATAAAATCAATGAAATAATCTATTTATAATTAATTTTTGAACACTTTATTAATATTCAAAAAAACAAGAAATATATTAATCAAATAAAGCATAGGAAGTGTTTTGATGAAAATAAAGAAGTATGGAGAGTATTAGAAGAAGCCTATAAAGAAGGAAAAGCAAAGGCGATTGGCGTTTCTAATTTCTTAATAGATGACTTAAAAATATTTTAAATAATTGTGAAATTAAGCCGATGGTTAATCAAATTCTAACTCATATTTCTAATACACCGCTAGACTTGATAGAATTTTGCAAAAATAATGGAATTTTAGTAGAAGCGTATTCACCAATAGCACATGGTGAAGCATTAAAGAATGAAAAAATTATTGCTATGGCTTCAAAATTCAAAATATGGTGTAAGTGTTTCACAACTTTAGATCCGATATACAATAGAGTTAGAACTAGTTTCTCTACCACAAGCATCTACTAGAGAACATAGTATTGAAAATGCTAAAATATATTTTGAAGTATCAGAAGAGGATATGAAAATCTTAAAGGATATAGAACATATAAAAAATTATGAAGAACACAGCTTTTTCCCTGCGTTTAGCGGAAAGTAAAAACAACATTAATTAAATAATAAATAATTGATTGGTTGAGTAACTATAAATGGCTTTTTTACAGATTTAATATAAAAATATTTGACTTAGAGTATACTTTAAGTGTTAAAATGAAAATGGGAGGAATAAATATGAATGATAATCAAAAAGGTGGAGCATTCGGTTTAGGAAATCCAAATGATGCTTTTGCTAAATATTTTATAGGACAAAGTTACTTAAATCCATTAACAGATCCTAAAAATTGTAATTTATTTTTAGCGAATGTTACTTTTGAACCTAGATGTAGAAATAATTGGCATATTCATCATGCAAAAACTGGTGGAGGACAACTATTAATTTGTACAACAGGATCTGGTTGGTATCAAGAAGAAGGAAAGGACGCCATTTCTTTAGAACCAGGTATGGTTATTACTATCCCAGCTAATGTTAAACATTGGCACGGAGCAAAGAAAGATTCTTGGTTTAGCCACATAGCTATTGAAGTTCCTGGAGAAGAAACAGAAAATGAATGGTGCGAGCCAGTAACCGATGAAGAGTATGATAAATTATAAGGAGAAAAGAAAATGCTTACAAATGAAGAAGAACAAATAAAGGAAGTAATTATAGCTGCTAGAACATTAGAAGAATATTTATGGGGAGAATATAATGGTCAATGGAATATTGAAGAGTGGAGGAGAATGTTTCGAAAACGTATTCAAAAAATAGATGACATAGATCCAAATAATCCACATGCAATTATCGAAATGAGAAAGCGCCTAATGCAAAATGCTGCTTTAAGCGTTGCATTAATGAAGATTTTGGATACGAAAGGAATACCCACTCAAGACTGTAAAATTCCAAGCAATTTACCACAGTATTCTAAGGATTAAGCTAAATAATATATAAAAACATAAGGTATATGGTTAATTTGTTTATAATTGAAAGAAATCATGTATAATAAAATCTAAGAAAGAAGGACGTATTTTATGGAATTTATATATGACGAAAATAAATTTACACTCACACAGATTAAAGATGGTGGGACTGTCTGGTTAACTACAGCAGATGGATATTATGTTACTCATTTTGGTAATCCCTTTTTTAAAATAAATAAACGATAATGAGTTTGTTAAAATTGATAAAATATCAAGAGGATATTGGTTTTCTCATATAAGTTATGCGTATGGAAAAAAGGAAGAAATTTATGGGCCTCGATGATTTGCTATTAATAGAGGGGATAACATAAGCAGTGGAGATGATGTTTTTATATTACAGAATGGCGAATATGAAAATACTTATATTTATAATTGCTCCACAAGAAAAGAATTTCAAGCTCCAAAGTTTATTGCTAGAAAATCAGATGTTGTAGATAACAATAATACACCATATATAATAGGAACGAAAAAGGAAATTGTGGACGAAGTAGAAGATCACTTGTTTATGTTGATTAATTCTGAGGCTTTAGAAACTATAGGCTTTTATAGTGAGCTTCAAGATAGATTTGTATGTATAAAAGAAAAAAATGCATGTATCCGAGACGGTAGTTTTATGAATAGATTTTTTGAAACAATACAAGAAGAAGTCTATCCATTTTTAGAATCTTGTGCAAATAAACGCAATCAAAAAGAAGTAGAAAAACAAAAAGAAATTAGAAGAATTCTAATTGAAAAAATAAACCCAAACAAAAAGTAGTAGTATATACTATTATTTTTTATATGTAAAAAAACAACCATTTATATTTCAAAGACTTAGAACATATGATAAAATCTTGATTAGGAAAGAATTAATTTTAAAGGAGAAAACATGTACAGAGAATATTTAGAATTTGCAAAAGAGATTGCTATATATGCAGGTAAAGTAATGATGGAATATTATCATAATGACATTAATTTAAATTATAAAGAAGATAAAACAGTAGTTACTTTAGTAGACAAAAAAATAAATAGATATTTAATTGAGCAAATAAAAGAAAAATATAAAGACCATTCCGTAACAGGCGAAGAAGAAAGTTTTAATCAGAACTCAGAATATATCTGGGTATGCGATCCATTAGATGGAACGGATATGTATGTAAATCATATTCCAGTATTTGTATTTTCTCTAGCTTTAGTTCATAATGGGGAACCCATTGTTGCTGTAGTTTATAATCCAACGGAAGATAAAATGTATACTTCGATAAAAGGAAAAGGGGCCTACTGCAACGACACTAAAATATCGGTAAACAAAAAACAGTTAGGCGATTTGGGATATAAAACCAATGTAGAAGTGTTTAATAATAATATTATTGATGAGGTTGCAGTAATAAAAAAATTAAAAAAATTATCAAAGATTTCATCGATAGGAAGCGTAGCGAGAAGTTCCATGGCAATAGCGACTGGAGATTTTTCCTGTGATATATTTCCAGGAACTGTTCACGGAAATTGCGATATTGCAGCATCTTATCTTATTGTGACTGAAGCTGGTGGAAAAGTAACAGATTTATATGGCAATAATCAACGATATGATACTGATATAAAGGGCGCCATTATTTCAAATGGTATTTCTCATAATCAAATATTAGAAATAGTTAGAAAGTATATTATATAATAGACTGGGTGATAACAATGAAAAAAGTAAGAATTTTGTGTTATGGTGATTCCAATACTTGGGGCTATATTTCTGGGAGTAATCACGAGCGATATGATGAAAAAAGATGGCCTAAGGTTCTTTCAAACATTTTAGGAGATAACTATGACATAATCGAAGAAGGATTAAATAGCAGAACTTTAATATCTAGCGACTTAAGACCAGGCAAGGAAGGGAAAAATGGCTATGAGTATTTAATTCCCTGTCTGGATACACACGATCCTATAGATTTAGTGGTATTAATGCTTGGTACTAATGAATTAAAAAATGCTTATCATAAAACAGCTTTAGAAATTGGAGAAATTTTAGAAAATTATTTTGTTAAAACAATTATAAATAGAAAATCTCAATTTGAAGATAGTTATCCCAAATTGTTATTAGTAACGCCACCGGTAATAAATGAATTTACAGATTATTGTAAAAAAGATAATAAATATTTAGGGGCAACAGAAAAATCTAGGGAATTAAACTCTATATATGAAGTGATTGCAAAAAGAAACAATTGTTATTTCTTAAGTAATGATGGCCTGGAAGTTGGGATAGACGGGGTTCATTTAACAGAAGAAAGTCATCGAAATTTGGCAGAATCTTTGTGTGATAAAATACAAGATATTTACAAATAAGGGTTGCGACTATTGCTAGATTTCAGGTCAAAAGAAAATCGAAATAGAAGATAATATAAACATAGACGGAGGAAATATGAATTCATTATTATTAGTAATTGATATGCAAGAAGCATTTATTAATGAAAGTACAGAACATGTAGTAGAAAAAATAACCAATCTAGTAAACAGTAATGAGTATAGGAAAATTGCCTTTACTAGATTTATAAATACCAAAAATAGTAGATATGTCAAAGAATTAAACTTCGATGGATGTATAGGAGAAGATAAAAAACTTTTAATTCCAACAAAAAATCATCCAATTTTTAATAAAAATATATATAGTGCATTAAATGAGGAATTAGAAAAATATATAAAAGAAAATAATATTGATAAAATCTATCTATGTGGTATTGATACAGAATGTTGTATCTTAAAAACTTCCTTTGATTTATTTGAAAATGGTTATGATTTCTATATTTTAAAAGATTATTGTGCTTGTATGTTCGGGAAATCACGTCACAAGAACGCATTAGAAATTATGGAAAGAAATTTTGGAGAAAATAGGATTATATAGTATTGAATAATAAAAATAGATCTGGAGAAATAAAATGGAAGAAAAAGAATTTGTAAAAAATGCATTAAAAATTATGGAATTTGAAGAAGAAAACATCGATGCCAATTTAGTTCAATTTGTAAATATGTGGGAATACAAAGTAGCAACAAAAGAAAAGCCTATGCTATTAACAGTTGGATTACAATCATGTATTGCCTTATATGCCTGGGAAGAAAACTTTGCTTATTTAGCACATATGAATATCGTTGGAGGAAATAGTATTTATGATTTTGAAACTACAGATAATGATATTCCAATTAAGTGTAAGAAAATAGATAGATTACAAGAAGAAATTCTAAAACAGAAAGAAAATATAAAAAAACCGATTTATATTGGATTAGTTTTAGGAGTAACTCCAAAAGAAGAAGACTACCCAAGCAGAATGATTCTAGAAAAAGATTTAAAAGAATTATCTAAAAAACTGCAAGAAGAAGGAATTTCCACCATCAGAGTAGAAGATATCAATAGTTTTAGTTTTATCTTAGATGCAAGAAATGGAAATATTATTCAAGGAGAGAATAATCCAGTAATACATATTAACGAAAGAAGCAATTCATCAATTAAAGGAAAATAATAGGAGTATATATGAAAGTTCGTGTAGAAAAATTACAAAGAAAAGATTTAAAAGAAGCTATTGAAGTATATGATGAAAATCATCAATTAAAAACAAATATGAATAAACTATTTTCTATCTATGATAAAATTGATGAGAACCCACTATATCATAATATTGTTGCGAAAGTAGATGAGAAAATTGTAGGCTTCGCTACAGTAATGATTCATTATGATATCGTAGAAGAATTAAGACCTTTTCTTACTGTATGGAATTTTGGAGTAAAAAAAGAATATAGAAGAAGGAAAATAGGAACAGAAATGTTTCGCTATATTGATTTTTTTGCGAAAGAAAATAATTGTGCCTTTATTACTTTAATTGCTGAAAGCGATAATGTAATAGCCCAGAAGTTTTATGAAAGTCTGCATTATGATAAAGCAGTTGGATATGTAAAATTTATAGAAAAGAAGTGAGATAATGATAGAATATAAAAAAGTAATGGAAGAAAATATTGATGACATTATTGACTTAAGAATCATATATTTAATAGAATATAATACTTTTTTTAGAAGATAATGTGATTTCTGCTCTTAGAAAAAACATGAAAGAGTACTTAATAAAACATTTGAATCAGGATTGTTTTATTTATGTTGCCTATGATAAAGAAAAAATCGCCTCTTCTGTCATAGTAAATATATTTGAAAAAGTTCCAAGTCCTAGATTTATGAATGGTAAATATGGTGAAATGTATGGAGTTTATACAAGAGTGGAATATCGTAAACGCGGTATTGCATCAGAACTTGTAAAACAAATGATTCATGAAATGAGTAATAAAGAAATTTCATTTATTCAATTAGGAGCATCGGAAGATGGAAAGAGTATCTATGAAAAAAATGGTTTCCAATACACTAGTAGTGAATATGTAGAAATGAAATATTATTATGATTAATGGAAAGTACGGAATTGTTATTTCAGTACTTTTTCTTTTATGATATAATGAATATTAGGTGATAATATGAAAAATAAAGTGGCAATCGTTACCGGTGCTAGACGTGGTCTTGGGGAAGCTATTTGTTACCAATTGGCAAAAGATGGTTACGATATTGTTGTAAATGATATGGTTGAAAAAGAACAAGTAGATAAAGTTGTAAAACATATTGAAGAGAATTATTCTACCAATGCCATTGGAGTTATGGCAGACGTTTCGAAAGAGGAGGAAGTACTAAAGTTACTTGAAATTGTTAAAAATCGTTTTAACCATATAGATGTTTTAATTAACAATGCGGCAATAGTAGAAGATATGGAAATAAAAGAGCGCTCTACAGAACTTTTTAATGAAACAATTAGAAACAATGTTACTTCTACTTATTTAATGAGTAAATATATTGGTAGAGAAATGTTTGAAAAGAAGCATGGAAAAATTATTAACATTTCCTCAACCAATGGAATAAATGCTTTTTTTCCGACAAGTATTGATTACGATGCATCCAAAGCAGCGGTAATATCTTTAACACACAATTTTGCTTTAGAATACGCTCCTTATGTATTCGTGAATTCCATCGCTCCAGGATGGATAAATACAGAGATGAACAAACAATTACCAAAAGACCTAATCAAAGAAGAAACGGACAAAATTTATTTAAAAAGATTTGCTGAAGTAGAAGAAATTGCATCTTTCGTATCTTTTATGGTGAGTGATGCTTGTAGCTACCTAAATGGAGAAATTATTAAATTAGATGGTGGTTATTAAAATATGAAGAAGAAAAAGTTGATATTATTTGACTGGGGAAACATTGTAGAATCTCATGAGAAAGGATATACGACATATCATGCTTTTAATGATTTATTCCAATCGCTAGGATATTCCAAAGACGCTATCTATAGTAGACTTTCAAAATATCATCTAGCAAGTATTAGTAGTTTAAAGGAGTTAGAAAAAACATACAACAACATGAAAAAAGAGTTCCATCTCCAAGGAGATTTTAAAGATTTCATAAATAAATACCCAGATTACTTTAACAAAATTTCTTATTACCGTGAGGTTAGAGATTACGAATGGAGCTTAAAAAATAAGTGTTATATAGGTATATTTTCCAATTTAACCATACTAGATAAAAGTCGCTTAGATAAACAACTAAATTTAAATAATTATGATTATATATTTTTATCTTTTGAAATGAATTGTCAAAAACCAAATCTTGAAATTTTTGAAAAAATACAAAAAGAAATCCCATTTTCAAAAAGTGATATTTTATTAATTGATGATAGAAAAGACAACATAAAAGCGGCTAAGGAATTTGGTTGGAATACTCTACAGGCAACCGGTTTAGAATTAGAAAAAATTAAAAATGTTTGTGATGAATTTATTAGATAGAGGTAGATTATGTTTTATTTTATAGTGGCTCAAATATTCGGAGCACTCGCATTAACAATATTAATTATTAGCTTGCAAAAAAACAGCAAAACGAAATTATTACTTTACCAAAGTATTTCAAGTTTACTATATGCTTTACAATATTTGTTTTTAAATGCTTATACAGGATGTTTTATGAACTTAATTTGTATGATTCGAAATATGATATTTAATCGATACCCTAAGAAAAGACCTCCAGTTTATTGGTTAATAATAACAATTGTCCTTATGATTTTCTTTTCCTCACTATCATATACTGGTGTTATTAGTTTTTTACCAATGATTGCAGTAATTTTATATAGTATTGCTTTATGGCATGGAAATTTAACAGTAATTCGAACAACAGAAATTATATCTTGTAGTCTCTATATTTTATATAATATCAAGGTTTTAGCAATTACTGGTTTGATTGCTACAATAATAGAACTTGTTGGAGCAATCCTCGCCGTTTATAAATTTGATATAAAGAAGAAAAAAGAAAATAGGTGATAAAATGAAAATAAATATTATTGGTAGTGGATCTATTGGTTCTGGTGTTATGAGTGCCTCTTATCTAATTGATGACCATATTTTAGTGGATGTTCCTAATGGTGTTATTAAATATTTAAAACATTTAAATTATGATATTTTACATATTGATACTATTTTAATCACTCATTTACATGGAGACCATTTTTTTGATTTACCATTCTTAATGCTAGGAAAATATTTTAATCATGACAAAACATTAATGAAAGTAATCTGTCCATACGGTACCGTAAGAAAATTAAAATATTTATTTCGTTTAGGCTTTCCTTATGACTTTCGTAAGGTTATGAATAGTATTAATATAGAGTTTATAGAACATAAAAGTAGAAGTCATACTCAATTAGGGGAGTATTTAATTGAATCTAGAAATGTAAAACATGGCAAAATAAAACCAGCATTCGGATATGTTGTTCATAAAGAAAGAAAAAAAGTTGGATTTTCAGGGGACTCTAAGTACTGTCCATCCATTGATAAAATAGTAGAGGATTCAGATGTATCTATCCTTGATATGAGCCTAAAAGCCGAAGGAAATAATTCCCATATGGGATATTTAGACATCAAAGACATTTGTAATAAATATAAAGAAAAAACAATTATCGCATCCCACATGCATAACAGCGCAAGAGAAGTGGCTTTAAACAACCCGATAAGTAATTTAATTATACCAAGTGAAAATTATGAAATTAATCTTTAGTTAGGGGAGTATTCGATGAAAGAGATAAAAAAGATAGACTTAAAAAATAAAGAATTAGGAAAACTAGTGGAGTTTGCTTACCTCTTGAGAGAAGGAGAATACAAAGATATCTATTTTCCAACGTATGAATTTTATGATGGTTGCGGGATGGATTATGGTGTAGAAACTGAAAATGGAGGTATCACGGTCTATTGTAATTTTGCAGATCATTCTACCGTTGATTTAGCAACCATTATTTGTGTATTTGAAGGAGCAGAAGACAATCCAGAAAAAGCGTATTTTTTATCTACGACAACCGGAATTTATAGAATGGAAATAAATAAATTAGTGCTAACAGAAGATAAAAATCATTTTACAGATGATATAGAATCCTTATATAAAATGTCTAACCAAGAAAAAATCGATTGTTTTGTAGATGCCATGGTGATGTTGGGATTTAGAAAAGAGGATATAGAAGAAGTATTAGAGAAAAAAATGACTGCCCAGGAAGCTTATAGAAATGTCGCTTTAGAAGAAAAAAAGAATATTGTTAGAGTTACTCACGGAAGAAGAATATTCTACTTTGATAAAAACGTCGCAATCAAGGGAGATTTTTCTGGAATATGGCTAGATGAATTTCCTTTTCCATTTGAAGAAGAACCAATCTTTGATTGCTCTAAAGTAACATGCAAGTCCGCATATTTTAATGAAAATTCTAGCGGAATAAAATTAATTAATGTAAATGCAAATGAGGAAAGCATTCGTTATACAGATTTAACGAATGTAAAAATTGACGAGGTAATAGATTTAGCAAAAGTAAATGCTACTGGTACAACATTTGGTCATCATAAGGTAATAAATTTGGAGCATTCTATTGCTCCACTAGAAAGAGTAAACCTTTCTCTAGCAACCGATATCGATGGTAATAACTATATAACAACAAAAACAGGTCTAGTAACTGTAGACTTTCAGACAGAAGATGTGATGGAAAGAAAACAAGGAAAAATCAAGGTATACGCCAATGCTGATAATTCTCTGATGGCAATGGACGCTTTAGAGCATGATGCTGATGGTATTGGATTAATTAGAACAGAGAATATTTATACCAATGAAACAGATGCCTTAAACAGATTTGTTTATTATGCAGAAAATACTTATACATTTGAACCAGTAGATGGTAATACAGAATTTAATATTCTGCAATATACTCAATTAAAAGAAATTTGTAAAGCTAAATCAATAAGTAAAAAAATTGTTCGTTTATTTGATTTTAAAGAAGAGGATGTACAAAGAATATTAGGTGTTAGTTGGAATAGTGAAAATTGGATGACGAGAAAGAACTTTCTAGGGAATTATCATGGAATATTAAGAGATCAAATCTTTACGATTGCTAAAGTTGCTAAAGAAGAAAATACCACTTTCGATATTTTAGTACCCTTGGTAACCGATGCTAATTATTTTCATTATATCAAAAGTGATATTATTTCGTATGCAGAAGATATTGGTATAAAAGATTTAAAAATAGGTGCTATGATAGAAAGTAAAGATGCTATTCCAGCAATCACTAGCATTGCCAAGAACGCAGATTTTATATCCATTGGTACAAATGACTTAACAGAAAGTGTAACCGGAAAAAGAAGAAATATCTATAATCAAGAATTTTTTCATTTGACGGAGAAAGTTAAAGAATGTATCGAAGATGTTATTTATAGAGCGAAAGCTGTAAATCCAGATATTAAAATTGGAATTTGCGGGGAACATGCAAATTATATAGAGAATGTTATGTATTATAAAACACTAAACATTGATTATATAACTTGTTCCTCTTCCTTTATAGCCGTAAATAAGGAAGTACTAAATCCCATGCAAAAAACAAAAAAATAATGGAGAGGATGTAGTATGAAAAAAGAACTATATGAATACAAATTAGACCTATTTTATTATGGTGTTAACTTAACGGATTCTGCTTATAAAAATTTAAAAAAAGGAAAAAATAATCAAGTAAACCATGATGACTATATTACCACCAAAGGATTGTTATTGCGCTTAGAAAATCAAGTATATGTAAATGCCAACTTAAATAAAAATAGTAGATATAAAATTGATTATATAGATAAAAAATTCATCTTAAGTGAAAGTAGTGAAATTTGTCAAGTCTATATTTTTCAACCACCTAATTTTGCTTTACAAACAACAAAACTACCAAACGGACTCCCAATTACTAATTTCGTAAATATTCACGGAGACCGTATCCGAATCCAACCAATCGGTGGATGTGCGAACCGTTGTAAATTTTGCGACCTTAACCAAATAAAATATCAACTTCATTCTATATCAGACTTAGAACAAGCATTTTTATATGCTCTAGAAAATCACGGTTTCAAACATATATTAATCAGCGGTGGAAGTCCTCGAAATAATAATAGTGATTTCCAATACCTAACAGAAGTATATCAATATTTTGGAAGTAAATATGGAAAACGTTTTCCAATAGACGTTATGTTAGTTCCCAGAGGACTAGAACCAGGGAAAGATTCCAAACAAGATTATTATAACTTTTTAACAAAACTAAAAAGTTGGAATATCACAGGAATATATGCCAATTTAGAATTATATAACGATTCTTTACGAAAAAAATATATTCCTCAAAAAGATGATATTGGTAAAGAAAAGTATTATGAATTTTTAAAAATTGCCACTGAAGTATTTGGAAAAGAAAATATAAAATCTTGTATTATTATTGGTCTAGAAGAGGTAGAAGATAGTCTTAAAGCTGTAGAAGAGTTATGTAGTTTAGGTTGTATGCCAGTACTTTCTCCTTATGTACCAATAGATAACAAAATTCCATCACCCACACCAGAGATGATGAAAAAAGTATTAATACAAGCTCAAGAAATTGCCGACAAATATAAGGTTGCACTGGGACCATCCTGTAACTTATGTAAACACAATACCATTCATTTTAACTAATAGAAAATAGGAGAGACATATGAATAATTTTGATAGTATTATTTTTGATTTAGATGGGACTTTATGGAGTGCTTTGGACAGTACTGTTTTCGTATTAAAAGAAATAAAAAAACGACATCCTGATATTGTAGAGGATGTATCGGTTGATGTTATAAAATCTGCAATGGGATGTACTTTTGAAGAAACAGCTAAAAAGTATTATGGTTATTTGGATAAAGAGATAAGGGAAAAATATACGGAAGAAGCCATTTTAGAAAATACCAAACGTTTGATGAAGTATGGTGGAACTTTATATAATGGTGTAGAAGATATTATAAAAGAATTATCTAAAAACTATAAATTATATATTGTTAGTAATTGTATTGAAGGGTATATTGAATCATTCTTAGAGACGAGTAATTTAAAAGACTATTTTTTAGATTTTGAAAATAATGGAAGAACTGGTTTATCGAAAGGGGATAATATTAATTTATTAATCAGACGAAATCATTTATTAAATCCTATTTATGTTGGTGATACAAATAAAGATAAGGAAGCATCAGAATATGCAGGTATTCCATTTGTTTTTGCTAGTTATGGGTTTGGTAATGTTACTAACTACGATTATAAGATTGATGATATTTCGGAAATGCTAACGATTTTTGGAGAAGAAAAATGATTCAGTATTTATGGCATAATGAGGAAGTCCCTTCTAATATGAAAGTGTATCAAGTATCAGGAATTTTATTAAATGATAGAACAGAGGTTTTATTATATGAAGAGGACGGTAGATATCGTATTCCTGGTGGACATCCGATTGAAAATGAAAATATGGAAGATACATTAATTAGAGAATGTTTTGAAGAAGTGAATGCATCTATTGATAACATTACTTATTTAGGATATCAGGAAGTGATAGGCGATAAAAAAGAACCTTATGCTCAGGTTCGTTATATTGCTAAAATAAGAAAGTTAGGAAAAAATAGAGAAGATATTGATAATGGAAAACTCTATAGACGTTTATTTGTTCCACTAGATGAAGTTAACTCGTTTCTTAACTGGAATGATGTTGGAAGAAAGATGATACAGACAGTGAAAGAAAAGATGGATATTAATTAAAAATGAAGTTTAATACCAGTATTTTCTTTTACTAAGTAATATCCTTTATGCTCAGGATTTTCTATTACTTGGTCTTGGGATAATAGAAGAATGCTGGAATCTAGTTTCGTATCTTGTAGAGAAACAGTATCACTATTTATAGTAAGGTATGTTCCACATAAGTCAGCGGAGGTAGCATCTATATTTTCTAACTGTTTACCAATAAGACATACATTTTTAAAACTACTACCAGCGATACTGTTTTGATAAGCCGTAGAAAAATCAATATGTTCTATGTTTGTATTAGAAAAATCAATCTTTCTAAAATCCATATTGGCAAATTCAACCTTACTTAAATCTAAAAATGGTAAAAAAGGAAGATATTCTTCTTTTATTTTTTTGTAATCTTGTTTTCTAATAAATAATTCTTCTTCAGAAATTGGTATTTGATAATAGTAAAATTCTGGATAAGCACTTTCTTTCGCAAGGGAAGATACTCTTTGTATACGTTTTACCATCTCTTCCTTTGCAGGAATCATTACGCTTTCTTCATCACAATCAAGGATTCCAGGTATTTCAGAAGAAATATGTGTTCTTATTTGATTCATTTTTATATCTTCCAATAGTTTTGGAAAAGAGATACTTTGAACTAAAGACGGAGAAAATTTTTTATCACCAATAAAAAACTCAATCAAATCATCAGGAACATCAACCGTAACTAATTGAAGTAATGCAAATTTTGCATCATCATACAACTTCTTATCATCACTTGATAACCCTGCGTAATCAAAGACATTTTGAATATATTCGCTATGAAAAATAGGAAATGGTTTGATATGGATAGTTATTGCTTGCATAAACTCACCTCAAAATTACTAATATATTAAGAAAAAAAGATAGTATTGTCAATCCCTAGGATAAGGTAGACCATTACATAAATAAGAATCAGCATATGTTTTATATTCTTCTAACTCACTTTTATTTGTAATCGTCCATACAAAAACAGGAATTCTCTTTCGGTAACGCTGTATCCTTTTCTTTTTAATAATAGTTTTATTAACTGCTAAAAAATCTGGGTGACAATATCTTATCAAAAAGTAAGAACTTAGAAAATAACTATATAACCTTGAAGGAGGATACTCTGTAACTAATAATCCAATAGGATAAGAAGAATTTCTTTTTAAATACAAAACAATATCTGGTTGAAAAGATTTTAATAAAACATCTCCCGAATAATCTTCTAATTCTGTCATAATCTGATTACAAATCTTCTCTACTTGATTTGTTTTTTTGATTTCAATATCTAAAAGTACTTTCCCATTCACTAGTTCTAATACTTCACGAAAAGTAGGTATTTTTTCTTTAGTAGAGAAAAGAGGATATTTCATTAATTCTTGATAAGTTAAATCTTCAACATATTTATCAACACCACACATTCTTTTCAAAGAAATATCATGAAAAACAACCAAAGTATTATCTTTAGTTAATTGAACATCAAGTTCAATTGGACGATTATAATCCATAGCTCGGCGAAATGCCATCAAAGAATTTTCAGGTATCTCTTCATTACAAAACATTCCTCTGTGAGCAATTACTAATCCTACCAAATCCACAAAAATCACCTCTAATATACTATATTATAGCAAAAATAAAGATATTAAAAAATAAAGTTATAGCACTATTCCGTAAAAAGAAATAGTTTTTTTTCTTTTTTCATTTATTTTTCATAATTATTTAGTATATTCTCTTAAAGGAGGATATTATGAAAAAAATTGGAATAATAGGTGGTATGAGTTATGAATCATCAATTCACTACTACGAAAGAATTAACGATGGCGTAAATAAAAAACTGAAAGAACTAACTTGCGCCGAAATGGTTATTTATAATGTCAATTTTCAACCGATTAGAGAAAAGATGTTAAAAAATGATTGGGAAGGAATTAAAAATATTTTGGTACCAATTGCGAAAAAGTTAGAAAATATGGGAGTGGATGCCATTGCGATTGCGACAAACACCATTCATAAAGTAGCAGACGACATAGAAAAGGAAATCATGGTTCCATTAATCCATATCGCCGATTGCGTCAGCAAAAAATGTAGACAAGAGAAGAAAAAGAAAATTGGACTACTTGGAACAAAGTATACGATGGAAGAAGACTTTCTAAAGAATCGTTTAAAAAAGAACGGTTTAGATATTATAATTCCTGCATCAAAAGAAGAAAGAGAAGAAATCAATCGTATTATTTTTGATGAATTATGTAAAGGAGAAATAAAAGAAAGCTCCAAAAACTATTATCAAAATTGTATTAACCATATGATAGAAAAAGATGGCATTGAAGGCGTTATTTTAGGTTGTACAGAAATTGAAATGCTAATAAAAGAAAAAGATATCGACATTCCCTTATACGATACTACCAAGGAACATATTCAGGCTTTAGTAGACTTTATCACAGAAGAAAGAAATTAATCTTTCTTTTTTCTTCTAAAAATATGGTAAAATAAAAAAGAAGAAACTTTACATGTAATAAATATAGACTAAGAAAGTAGGGGTAAAATGCCAAAAATAAAAATTATAGAAGATGATTTATCCATCGCCAACGAATTAAAAGAAATGCTAGTAAGAGCAGGATATCTTGCTTTAATAACCGAAGATTTTTCTAATGTTTTAGATCAAGTAAAAAAAGAACAACCAGATCTTATCTTACTAGATATTAATCTTCCAAAGATAAATGGAGAAGTCCTACTTCAACAAATCAGAAAAGAAAACAATATTCCGGTAATCATGGTAACTAGCAAAAATAGTGAAGTAGATGAAGTTTTATCTATGTCTTATGGGGCAGATGATTATATTACCAAGCCATATAATCCAACCATTCTATTATTAAGAATTGGAGCTGTTTTAAAACGAGCAGAAAGAACAACAGAAAAACTTTCGTATCATGACTTAGAAATAATTCCTCAAAAAGGAATTCTAAAGAAACAAGAACAAGAAATTATCTTAACAAAAAACGAAATGATTATTTTTTCCTATCTATTACAAAATCAAGGTAAGATTGTAACAAGAGATGAACTCATGACAGATTTATGGAATAATGACGAATATATCAATGATAATGCTCTAACCGTAAATGTTTCTCGTCTTCGCTCTAAATTAAAAGAAATTGGTTATGAAGAAGCAATTGAAACAAGAAAGGGACAAGGGTATATATTACATGAATAAAAAAGAGTATATTAAAGATAAAATCACAACTATAATAATAGGACTAATTACTTATAGTATTATCCTATTAATACTTTTTGCATTTAAAGTAAATATAGAAGCAACCATAGCGATAACTATCGTCTATCTAGTAGGAATAATTACGATAGTTGTAGTGGAATATTGTAAAAAGAAAGTATTTTATGATGACTTTCAAAAGAAATTAATTAGTCTAGATCAAAAATATTTGATTGTTGAAATATTAAACGAACCAAATTTCTTAGAAGGAAAAATATTAACAGATGCCTTATATGAAATAGATAAATCTATGATAGAAAAAATAAAGGAATATAAAACACAGACCCAGGACTTTAAAGAATATGTAGAGCTATGGATTCACGAAGTAAAATTACCAGTTTCTTCATTGACATTAATGGTTCATAATCATAAAGGTGAACAAAATAAAAAACTGTTAGAACAACTATCAAGGTTAGATAAATACTTAGAACAAATCCTATATTATGTACGTAGTGAAAATGCGGAGAAGGATTATTTAATAAAAGAAATTAATTTAGCGAAAGTTATTAGTAACGTTGCGTTAAAAAATAAAGATATTTTATTGGAGAAAAATATTGACTTTATTGTTAGTGATGTAAATATAGAGGTATTGACAGATTCAAAATGGTTAGAGTTTATAATTAATCAAATTATAGATAATAGTATTAAATATAGTAAAGATAAAAATGCCTATATTAAGATAGTGGCTAAAGAAGAACATGATAGGGTAGATTTAGCTATCTATGATAATGGGATAGGAATCAAAGAAGAAGAGCTCTCTAGAGTATTTGATAAAACCTATACAGGAAGTAATGGAAGAACAGAAAAAAACTCTACAGGTATGGGATTATATATAGTAAAAAGACTATGTAAAAAACTAGGGCACAAAGTAAGTATAAAATCCAAAGAAAAAGAATTTACATGCGTTAAAATATCTTTTTTAAAAAATGATTATTATAAAGTATTAGAAAAAGAGGTTAAGAAAAATTCTTAATCTCTTCCTATTTACTATAAAACCAGTATCTTCTACATAATAGAAATGTTACAAAATTGTAAGATACTGTAATATTAAAATAGCGACTATTATCATAAGTTACTCTATAATGAAGACAAGAAAGGAGAAAGAATATGTCAAAAATATTAAAAATAGACAATATTGAAAAATATTATGGAAATAGATCAAATTTAACAAAAGCAATTGATGGTATTTCTTTTGAAGTAGAAGAGGGTGAGTTTGTTGCTATCATGGGAGCAAGTGGAAGTGGTAAAACAACTCTTCTAAATTGTATTTCAACCATTGATAGAGTAACTTCAGGACATATCTATGTAGCCGAAGAAGATATTACTAAATTAAAAGGAAATAAATTAAATAAATATCGAAGTCATGAATTAGGATTTATCTTTCAAGACTTTAATCTTCTAGATACTTTAACAGCCTATGAAAATATCGCTTTAGCTTTATCTATCCAAAATACTAAAGTAGGAGAAATTAGTAAAAGAGTAAACGAAGTAGCGAGAAAACTAGACATCCAAGACGTATTGCAAAAATACCCTTATCAAATGAGTGGTGGTCAAAAACAAAGAGTCGCATCAGCAAGAGCAATTATTACAAATCCGAAATTAGTTTTAGCCGACGAACCCACCGGAGCTTTGGACTCTAAATCCTCAAAAATGTTACTAGAGAGTTTTCATCATTTAAATGAAGAATTTAAAACTACAATTCTAATGGTTACTCACGATGCCTTTACCGCAAGTTACGCAACCCGTGTAATATTCATCAAAGATGGTAAGATATTTAACGAGATTAGAAAAGGAAGTCAAAGTAGAAAAGAATTCTTTGATAAAATCATTGACGTGGTAACATTACTTGGAGGGGATTTAAATGATGCTTTGTAAACTATCCCTAAAAAACATCAAAAAAAGTTTTAAAGACTATACAATCTATTTCTTTACCTTAATTTTAGGTGTTGCGATTTTCTATGTCTTTAATGCCATAGATAGTCAAACAGTATTATTACAAACAAAAAAATCCACGTACGATATTATTGAAATGATGACCCAAACACTATCGGCAGTAAGTGTATTTGTATCGTTTATTTTAGGTTTTTTAATTATTTATGCATCCCGCTTTTTAATTAAAAGAAGAAATAAAGAATTTGCTATATACATGACACTTGGTATGGGAAAAAGAAAAATATCGATGATTTTATTTATCGAAACAATTATTATTGGTCTTTTATCTTTAGGAGTAGGGTTAGGACTAGGAGTAATCTTATCCCAACTAATGAGTTTGTTAGTTGCGAATATGTTTGAAGCGGACATGACAAACTTTGCCTTTACCTTTTCCAAAGGAGCCTTAATAAAAACAATCATTTATTTTGGTATTATGTACCTACTAGTGATGATATTTAATACCATTCAAATTAGTCGTTGTAAACTAATTGATTTAATTAATGCCAATAAGCGTTCAGAAAAAGTAAAAATTAAAAACCCAGTAATCTGTACCATAATCTTCTTAATAGCAGTAACAATATTAGGATACTGTTATTACCGAGTATCTGTACCAGATGGTGCGAATGCCTTAACAGTGCAAGATATGGGAATAATTATTGCTTTAGGAGCAACTTCTACCTTCTTATTATTCTGGTCATTATCAGGATTAATGCTAAAAGTTGTTCAATCCATGAAAAATGTATACTATAAAGGACTAAATAGTTTCACACTAAGACAAATAAGCAGTAAGATTAACACGACAGTATTTTCCATGACGATTATTTGTTTAATGTTATTTGTAACCATCTGTGTGTTATCCAGTTCACTATCGATTAAAAACTCCATGACAGCCAATCTAAAAGAGTTAGCACCAGCGGATATTGAATTAATGAAAAAAAGAAATATTCCAAAAGAACTACAAGAAGATTATGGCTATACTGACGGACAAATAGAATCTAGTTATAAAACAATTTCTGAGACTCTAAAAGAATTAAATATTGATGAAGACAAATATTTAAAAGATCAAACAACACTTCACCTATATACAGACGAATCTATAACTTATGCAACAACCATGGGTAAAGAATTAGAAAGTATGAAGAAAATGTATCCATACTTAGACTATACTTCCCCAGAGATTATCGTAAAATTAAGTGAGTATAATAAGGTTGCGAAAATGTTTAACAACAAGACATATAGTTTAGATAATGATGAATATATGATTGTTGGTGACTATGAGAGTATGATAGAATTAAGAAATAAAGCTCTAAAAATAGGAACACCACTAACTATCTTTGGTAAAGAATTAACACCTAAATATAAAGAAGTAAAAGATGGTTTTATCGAGATGTCTAGTAACCATATTACTGCTGGTATAATTGTTGTACCAGATGAAGTAATTAATGTATCAAGTACTTCACCTAGACTAGAAGAAGAGTACATGGTAGCAAACTATAAAGCAAATGATGAAAAGACAAAACAAGAAATAGAAGAAGTATTTATAAATCCAGAATTAAACGACTTATATCCAGATGTTACTCTAGATGGTACTACAAGAATTGCTATCTACGATGCAAGTGTTGGACTAGGTGCCATGATAACATTTATTGGATTATATTTAGGAATCATTTTCTTAATCTCCAGTGCAGCCTTACTTGCATTAAAAGAACTATCAGAAAGTGCTGATAATGTCACAAGATATACTATGCTAAGAAGAATAGGAGCAACAGACAAACAATTAAATAAAGCTCTATTTAGACAAATAGCAATATTCTTTATATTCCCACTTATAATTGCAATCATTCATTCTATCTTCGGAATTAAATTCTGTACATTTATATTAGAAACCTTCGGTAAAGAAGAGATGTTAGCGAGTGTATCCATGACAATGCTATTCTTAATATTAATTTATGGTGGATATTTCTTAATTACTTATTACTGTAGTAAAAATATTATTAAGGAAAAAAGAATATGATATTAGAAATAAATTGGCAAGAATTTATAAATAACCCAATCGTTATGATCTCACCACTAATTCTTTTAGCACTTTTATTTATAATACTTGCCATAATAAAAGGAAGAAAAAAGGATTAGATAGCTAGTCCTTTTTCTATGACTTATCTTTTATCCATAAAAACTGCAGTAATATTATTTCCACTATTAGCTTTTCTGATTACAGGGCCTTTTATCCTGTACCAATATCATAAATATACATCCATTAGTCCTTTAAAAACACTAATTATCTATAGCTTTATATTTTACTTACTATGTGCCTACCTTTTAGTAATCTTGCCACTCCCATCTAAAGATAGTGTGATAAGCAATCCTGATTGGATGATCCAAATGATACCATTTCACTTTATAGTAGACTTAATCAAAGAAAACCCTTTAATACTGGGAAATCCCAAAACATATATCAGCGCTATCTTGGATCCTTCATTCTATGTAATAGCATTTAATATATTATTATTTGTTCCATTTGGTATGTTTCTAAAATACTATAAGGGATATTCTTTAAAAAAAATAATACTTGCCAGCCTATTATTAAGTGCATTCTTTGAATTTACACAGTTAACCAGACTATATGGACTCTATCCTAAACCTTATAGATTATGTGATATAGATGATCTAATACTAAATACCATGGGTGGGGTAGTAGGGTATCTCTGGATGTTAGATTTAGAAAAAAGAATTCCACCAAAAATTCAATTAGAACAACAGGCTTATGAAAAAGGAAAGACAGTATCACCATTAAGAAGAATATCAATCTTTATTTTAGATTTTTTAATCTATATAGCAATCACTATTTTTTTAGGGACAAAACATCCAATCCTAATATTTATAATATATTTTACAATAATTCCCAATTTTTTTCATAATAAAACATTAGGAAGTGCATTTTTAAATGTAAAAATAGAAAGTTCAAAAGGAACTTACCAATATTTACTAAGACCGTATTTTTTATATTTTTACTATATTTACTTCCCATACAAAATACTGATGTTAGGAAGTCAATTAGGCACCATCATAGGTGAAGAAAAAATAAGAATAATATTTTATTTATTATTAATACTTACAGTTTTCTTCTTCTATATAGGAAACATATTTTATTTGATAATCAAAAACAAAATATTCTATGATAAACTATTAAAAGTAAACTATAAAAACACATTTATAGACTAAATCCAGTTCTGCAACTGCAAGTTGACATAAATCAACTCAAACTGGGTAGATAAAAATAAGAAAAAAGGATATACTAATAACGGATTTAAATTGGTATACTCCTATTTCCGCTTGACAAAAATCAGTTGGGGGGGGGAGGGGTACAATTTTAGTAAACAAATTCTAAAGAAAGCAGTAGGAATATGAAGAAATTACAAAAATATAAAAACGACATATTAATGATTTTATTATATAGTGCAATCTATATTATCATTGCACTAGTTTTAACGCATGGAAATTTTCTTTTTGCATCAACAACAGATTTTGAAATGCAACATTATATTTTTCCAGAATATTTTAGAAATCTATTTTATGATACGAAAGACCTATTACCAGATTTTGCATTAAATATCGGCGGAGGGCAAAACATCTATAATTTTTCTTATTACGGTCTCTTAAATCCTATTATTTTAATATCTTATTTACTACCTAGAATACCTATGATTTATTATTTAATAGGAGCAAGTTTTGTTATGGTAGTATCATCTACTTATCTTTTCTATAAGTTTTTACAATCCCATAATTTCAAAAACTCTACTTGTATAATAACATCTCTTCTTTTCTTATTCGCAACCCCAATCATTTATCATGCAAAACGACATATCATGTTTATTAATTATTTTCCATTTTTAATTGGTGGACTATTTGGTGTAGATAACTTTATAAAAAATAAAAAAACAGGATTATTGATAATCTGTACTACATTAATGATCTTTACAAGCTTTTATTATAGTGTTGCAGGAATTGTAGTATTAATTATCTATGGAATCTATAGTTATCTAAAAGAAAATAAAACAGGAATTATAAATTTTTTAATTAATTTTGCAGTCCCATTCATAATATCAATTTTAATAAGTGCTATTCTTTTACTACCTACAGCCTATACCTTACTATCAGGTAGAGGAGAATCCATCAAAGTATTAGAAACATGGATGTTATTCATTCCGAACTTTAAATTTCTATTCAATGCCTACGGTCCAGGGTTAACGTTATTAGAATTCATCTTAATAGGTATATTAATAATTGATAAAGATATAAAAATGGAAACAAGATTATTAGCTTTATCATTAATCATAATTTTTCTATTTCCGATATTTAATTATATTTTAAACGGTACATTATACGTAAATTCGAAATCTTTAATTCCATTCCTACCACTTGCTTTACTTTTAATTGCAATAAGTATGGAAACATTACTAAAAAAACATAAAAAGATAAAATACTATTTAATTATTTCTACCTGTATAATTACAATTGGTGCAAGCTTTAGCGATGCTCTAATACCAATAGAAACAGTAAAAAGTAGTTTTGAGAAAGATTATCAAAGTCTAGTAAAAGAAATAACTACGAAAGACAATGATTTCTATCGAATAGGAAATGAAACCTATGGACCATCTTCCTTAAATAAAGTGCATACAAGGAAAGAATATAAATCATCTGTATATGCTTCTACTCAAAATAAAGAGTACCAAACCTGGGTACAACAAAAACAAAAAAACAATCAAATTTATCGTAATAACATGATGTTAACGTTAGCAGGAAACCCTATCTCAGAAGCAATGATGGGAGAAAAATATATTGTCACTACGAATAAATTAAAAGACGGCTATGAGTTAGTGGATAAAAAAGGAAAACTTTATTTATATGAAAATGAATTTGCATTACCAATCATCTATGCCAGTAAAGGCACTTTAACAAGAAAAGAAATAAATGAATTACCATACCCAGAAAATGTAATAGCAGAATATACCAAAGAAATACCAATAGAAAATATTTTAGAAGAAGTAGACTTAAAAATAAAAGACTCAAAAAATCTAGAAATCTCCAAAGATCAAAAAGACACAATAAAAATAAGAGCCGGAAAAAATGCCAAGATGACAGTAGTTCCGAAAGAAAACTTAGAAGATAAAATTTTATTTATTACATTCAAAAATAAATTTAATAGAGGATGTCACCACGAAAAAAAAGATCAAACAATAACCATTAATCATGTTAGTAATAAACTAACTTGCAGAGACTGGAAATATCATAATAAGAACTATGTATTCCATTACGTATTAATATCACCAGAACAATTAGAGATTACTTTCCAGGAAGCCTATTATAAATTAGGAAATATAGAAATATATGCCATACCAAAAAAATCATTAATGAACCGAAAAGAAGAAATAACTCCAATAAAAATAGATTATAAGAAAACAAAAGGAGATAAGATAGTAGGTACTATTAACGTAGAAGAAGAAAGTAATATCGAAGTAGCCATTCCTTATGACAATGGATTTACTATAAAAGTAGATGGTAAAGAAATAAAATATCAGGAAAGTATTCAAAACGGTATAACTTTTAAAATTCCAAAAGGAAAACACAAAATCGAAATGATTTACGAAGCTCCTTGGAAAAAATTAGGAGCAATCTTTAGTCTTTTAGGAATCCTTGGATTCCTCGGAATAACTATCCGAAAGAAAGTGTAAAGCGTGTCAAATAAGCTTGAATAGAGTTATATTCTGTTTTATAATAAATTTATGAAGATAGGAAGAAGGTATTAGAAAGATGGAAAAATTAAATTTAAAAGAATATATCTCCTTAGAAGGTGCATCACTTGATAAAAAAATGCAAGAAGAAAGGCAGAAATGGGAAAATGTTTTAAGAGGATATCAGGAGCAATCAAATCAAACCCCGGAAGTATTAAGAGAAATGGATGCTATCCAAACAATCATAAATGATCCAGAAATATTAAAAGCATATACAACAAACAGTGTTCAAACTTTTATTGATGAACGTATAACAATAATAAAAGATAGTAGTCTTGCCGGTAATCTAGATAAAAAACCAGCAAGCGAACTAGTTACTAAGCTAACAAGTAGCTACGATTGTAGCGGAATGGATTTTTCAAGTTGTATAACAGAAGATGACGTTCGTAAAGTTCTATACGAAGAAGCTGGAATTGACTATATTTCTCCGCAAGAAGTAAAAAAAGCTTATAATAATGTAAATCAATTAGTAGAATCTAATAGTAATGTAACAGAAGCAATGCAAACTTATGAAGATTTATGTCATAAAGCTCATTGTTTCGTAGATAACACCGGTCATTTAGTTCTTGGAGAAAATTGGATGAATCCATCCGACAAGGTTCCATATTATCAAAGTGGTAAAGGAATGGCTACGTTAACGAATGCCAATCAATCAGAACTTTCTAGAATGATGGGTGAAAATGTAGCTGCAAAAGAAAGTACTCCTGGAAAAACAATGTAATTAATACAAAAGAAAAAGTCAACTTTGACTTTTTTCTTTTGCAACCAAAACTCACTCAATAGCAACCACAACTTGATAGAAAAAGAAGACAAAATATAGTATCACTAGAAATATAACAAAACTGTAAGGTTATTTTAAAAAGTTCTTTGTTATACTGATAACAAGAAAGGAACAAAAGGAGTGATATAATGTCAAGTTTTAATGTATTAGGATTAAAAGTTACCATACTATTATTAATGATATTGGTACCATGTATTATAATAGGAGGTATGATTTCTTTATGTTCTTTTCTAAAAGAAAAAATCAGTGAAATAAAGGATGGGATGCATAGTGTCAAAAACACTGGAAATAAAAAATCTAAAAAAATATTATGGAACAAAAAATAATATAACCAAAGCTGTAAATGATTTATCGTTAGAGGTAGAAGAAGGAGAATTTGTTGCTATCATGGGAGCAAGTGGTAGCGGTAAAACAACTCTCTTAAATTGTATTTCCACAATAGATGAAGTAACTTCTGGACATATTTTTATTGATAGAAAAGACATCACAGAATTAAAAGAAAAAGAACTTGCTAGTTTTAGAAGAGAAAATCTAGGATTTATTTTTCAAGACTTTAATCTTTTAGATACTTTAACGATTTCGGAAAATATTTCTCTGGCTTTAATTATTAATAAAGAGGATGTAAATAAAGTAGATAAGAAAGTATCTGATATTGCAGAAAAATTAGGTATAGAAGAAATATTAAATAAATATCCATATGAAGTATCAGGAGGTCAAAAACAACGTTGTGCTTGTGCAAGAGCACTAATTAACAAACCGAAACTAATTCTTGCCGATGAACCAACGGGAGCACTAGACTCTAAAAGTAGTAGAATGTTACTTGAGACAATGGACGAGATGAATGAAAAATTAAATGCTACTATTTTAATGGTTACTCATGATTCTTTCAGTGCTAGCTTTTGTAAACGAGTATTATTTTTAAAAGATGGAAAAATATTTAATGAGATAAGAAGAGGTGAAAAGCCTAGAAAAGAATTCTTTAATGAAATACTGGATGTTTTAACATTACTAGGTGGGGATGTTGCAAGTGTTAAGTAAATTAGCGATTCGTAACGTAAAAAGAAGTTTAAAAGACTATCTAATCTATATCATAACGGTAGTCATGGCATTCTCTCTTATCTTTGCCTTTAATTTTGTATCCTTCTCTAGTGATATTACACAGTTATCAGAAATGATGGAAAATTTAAAGTATGCAATTATTTTTGTTAGTTGTATTATTGTTTTTGTAATAGCTTGGTTAATTAACTATACTATGAAATTTATGTTTGAAAAAAGAAGTAAAGAATTTGGTACCTACATGTTATTAGGGATAGAAAAGAAAGATATCAATAAAATGTTCCTATCGGAAAACATTGTATTAGGATTAATTTCTTTTGTCATATCCTTCTTTGTCGGTACAGTATTAGGAAATATCATTTCCGCAGTTGTTATGAACTTATTTGAAATGCCATATAAAATAAAATTATCCATAACTTTAACACCAGTACTTTTATCAACATTATATTTCATATTAATTTATCTATTTACTTTATTTAGAAGTAGTAGAAGAATGAAGAAAATGAAAATTCATGACTTATTATATTTAGAGAAGAAAAACGAAGAAAAAATATGGAAGAGGAAGAAATATAGAAATATTTTATTTATTATTTTTGTTATCTTAGGAATATTAGGGCTATATCTATGTGATTATGCATTTATAATTTCAAATGACCCTAGTATGGTTAGTTATTTAGGAATATCAATTCTATTATTAATTATCAGTATTTATGGAATTACCTTCACATTAGGAGATTTTATTCTAGCATTTATTAATAAAAGAAGAAAAATGAAATATAGTAAAGATAATTTATTTGTTGCGAAAAACTTTGAAGCAAAGTCAAGAACCATTGGTTTTACTTTAGGAACATTATCTTTATTAATTACTTTAACTTTAGTCTGTATGAATATGTCATTTATCATGAAAGATGCTTTTGAAAATAATATAGAACAACAAGCGCCATACGATATTCTAGTAGAAGGAATGTATAGCGACGTTGAAGAAAGTTGGACAGGAAAACAAGATAATAGAAAGAAAGCATGGGAATATATCGATTACATCCATGAAAACTATGAAATAGAAGAGGAATTACACTATCAAATTCTAACACTCCAAAATCATCAAGTAGCAAAACATATTAAAGACATCGGCAATAATGGTTTATATGACTATGATACTTATTTAAAAGCATCAGACTATAATAAATTATTAGAAATGTTAGGAGAAAAACCGATTCATCTAAAAGAAAACGAATACTTTGTAACTGGAGATAAAACTGTTCAAAAATATTTAAAAGAAATTGAAAAAGAAAAAGACGATATTACAATCAATGGCAAGAAGTTATCATTAAAAAGTACAACCATAGAAAACTTTCGTCTAGGTTGGTCAACAGGAAATAGCTTTTTAATAGTAATACCAGATAATATTGCGAAAAACATGCAAGTAGTAACAGAACTTTATGCCTTCGATACAAAAGAAGAAACGACAGAATCAGACAATACAAAACTAGAAAAACTAGGATATTATGAATTTAAAGATGGTGACTCTTATTTTGTTTATTTCCCGGTAACAGTAAGAGGATATTATGAGTCATCCAACAAAACAGCCATGACTATATTTTCGTTCTCTTTATTATATGTTAGTATTATTTTTATCACGGTAGTAGGTACAATTTTATCAATCCAAACTCTAAGTGATTCGAATAAAAATAAATATCAATATAAACTATTAAAAAAACTAGGAGTAGAAGAGAAAAATATCAAAAAAACAATAAGAAAACAAATTACTTGTAATTTCTTATTCCCAGCACTATATCCAATCATTATTGCGATTGCAACATCTTTCTCAATCAACCGACTATTTTATGCAATAACTAGTGCCAACATGAACTATTTAACTTCTATTCTAATAACTATAGGAATTTTTGCAATCATTTATGGAATCTACTATATCGCAACCTATATAACATTTAAAAATAATATTGAAGAATAACTCCTCAAGGAGTTTTTTTCATACACTCAACGTATCGTTTGGTGCAAAAAGATAAAAAGATAAGTTATACTTTGGATAAGAGGTGATACTATGGATTGTAAAAAAGTAGGACTATTAATAAAAAAGAAAAGGTTAGAAAAAAACATGACTCAACAAGAACTAGCAGACAAACTTCATATCACGGATAGAGCGATTTCTAAATGGGAAAGAGGACTAGGAGCACCAGATATCTCTCTATTACAAGACTTAAGTAATATATTAGGGTTAAGTATATCAGATGTATTATCTGGAGAAGAACACAAAGAAGGTTTAAGTATAGCTGATAAAATAATCATTGTATTATGCCTTTTAATGCCTATAATAATTATTTGTTTTTCTCTAATGATATCTTGTTTTAGAACAGATTATATCTTTATAGGATCAATATTTTTACTAATAGCATATTTATTATTTATAAAAAAAGAAAACAATCAAAAATTAAAAAAAGAAGTAACTTGGATACTATTTATTTTATATATTGTATTTTTACTATCAACCATATTTTATACAAAACTAACAACAGGTACAATTTATCCAGAATTAAATATAAAATCTAACATAATTCCATTCACTTCAATCATAGAAACTATAACTCTTTTATTAACAAAATCCCAAGGACTTTACTATGTATTTAATTACTTAATCTTAGATATAATACTATTTATACCATTAGGTTTATTTTTATCAATTTTATTTCCAAAAACTAAAAAATAAAAAACTTATAGTAATCTGTCTTACTATTTCCATCATCAAAGAACTGTTACAACTATTATTAAATGTAGGTATGTTTAATATTGATGATATTATATTAAACCTAGCAGGAGCAATTATCTCCTATATAATATTTAAAAAATTACTATCTAAATATATGGTATAATAAAGAAAACTAATAGATATCAAATCAACTAGGAGGACATATGAAAATATTAATTGTTGAAGACGACAGCAAAATAAGACAAGAATTAAAAACTTTATTAGAAACAAATAACTATAAAGTAGAATTAATAGAAGACTTTATACAAGAAGACTTAATAGAAAAAATAAATAAAATAGATAAAGCCTTAGTATTATTGGACATTAATTTACCAAATCAAAACGGATTTGAAATTTGTAGACAAGTAAAAGAAAAGGAATCAGTACCTATTATTTTTGTTACCAGTTGTACCAAGGAAGAAGATGAATTAAAAAGTATTCTATCCGGTGGGGATGACTTTATTACGAAACCTTACAATAAAGATATTTTATTAGAAAAAATAAAAAGAATTATGAAAAAACAAGACCCAATTCAATATAAGGAAATAAAATTAAATGGAGTTACTCTAGATTTACATCTATCTCTTGTAAAATATCAAAATAATACAATAGAGCTTACAAGAAATGAATTTAGAATACTTTATTACTTTTTTACAAATCCAGAAAAGATTATTTCTAAAGAAGAATTATTAGATTACTTATGGAATGAAAAATATTATTTAGATGATAATATATTAACTGTAAATATAAATAGGCTTCGAAAAAAATTAGAAGAAATAGGCCTACAAGACTTTATTAGAACCATACGGAAGAAAGGATATAAATTAGGATGCTAGAATATATAGAAGAAAAAATATGGTTAATTCTGTGGTATACCACCTTTGTTTTACTTGGATTAGTAACTATGTTTCTATTAGACATGGATACTACTTTTTTAATTTTTTCTTTCATATTATATTGTATATTACTAATAATTTATATAATAGTTAGTTATCACTTTTCTAAAAAGAAAAATAAAGAAATTAAAAAGATAGTAGATAAGTTAGAAGAAAAATATTTAGCCTCTGAACTATTAAAAAAACCAAAAAATATAGAAAATGAAGCTTACTACTATGTCTTAAAAAAAGCTACCAAATCTATGAATGATAAAATAACAGAATTAGAACATAAATATCAAGATTATGAAGAATATATCGAAAGTTTTGTTCATGAAATAAAAACTCCGCTTGCAGCTCTTTCTTTATATAGTGATAATAAAAAGGATAGTGAATTAAAAGAAGAAGTAAAGAAAATGGATAATTTAGTAGAGCAAGTACTATTTTATGCCAGAAGTGAAGCAACTGAAAAAGACTATTTTGTAAAGAAAATAAAGTTATCTGAGATAATTCACCAAGTATTAATGCAAAACAAAGATTATTTATTAAAAAAGAAAATTCGGGTGGAAACCAACAATTTAGACTTATTTGTCGCAACCGACGAAAAATGGGTAATATTTATTATCAATCAAATTATAAATAACGCATACAAATATATGGACAAAAAAGAAAAGAAAATAGAAATTACTGGATATGAATCAAAAAATCAAGTCACTTTAGAAATAAAAGACAACGGATGTGGTATCAAAGAAAGTGATTTGCCTAGAGTCTTCGAAAAAGGTTTTACCGGAAGTAATCGTAAAAAAGAACACTCTACAGGAATGGGATTATATTTATCGAAAAAACTATGTAAAAGACTCAATCTAAACATTACACTTGATAGTCAGAAAGGAAAATCAACAACCGTAAAAATTATTTTTCCAAAAAGTTCCCTTCATGATAATATATAAATAAGAGGTGAAGAAAATGACATTTGACACATATGAATTAGATAAATTTTATCCTCATCAAAAAATAAGGGACTGCGTTCTTGATTATGAAGAACTACAAGAAATAATTTATATGACCGACTATATCCCTTTTGATTCTCTATATTTTAGATTAGAAAGGGAAGTATTGGAAAACAAAGATTCCTACGAAGGAAATCTAGAAGCCCTTAACAAACGAATTGTAAACAATTATCTATTATGTCAAAGAGCTTTTGAATTATGCAAAAAAACAGGAATTACTTATGGGAATTTAATAAGATATATAGAACAATATCCAGGAAACTGTTCAGAGGAAGAAGAAAAAAAGCTAGAAACTTTACTAGAAGAAAATAAAATCTCCCTTTTAAATACGAGTGATAGTCCTATCATTCAAATCAAAGGAGAAGATATATATAGAATAGGGATAGCCTATAGTAGAACATATCAAGAACTAGAAAGAATAAATTCTATGGCATCCAAGAAAGAAACCTATTTAAAAGAAATAAATACAAATGATTTCCTAGAGTCCGTTGCTGATTCTATACAAATTCCGCTTGCTATAAAAAAAGAACAAAAAGGAAAGTATTATCAAATAAGAAAAGAAACACTTCCTGCCAAGAAATAGAAACAAAATAATTTTATTATGGAGGCAAATATGAAAAGAGAAGAAAAAGTAACTTATGAACCTACAACAGTTCTAGAAAAATTCAAAGATTATGAAGACGTTAGAGGAATTTTTTTATCTTGTCAAATTCCTAATTGGAAAGATGCTTTGATAGATATTAAAAAAATTGCAACAACTTCTCAGATGTATATTGCACCAATAACCACAGAAGATAAAGAAGAGTTTTTAGATGTAGTCCTAGAAGGAGCAAAGAAAAATCATGAAATATACCAAAAAGCGTTAGAACTTTGTAGAAGAAGAGGATTAGATTGTTGCAAAATAGTGGAATGTATCGGAATGTATTCTACACAACAAGAAACAAACCCAAGAAAAAAGAATCAAGAATTAGAACGTTTATTAGAAAAATATGAGATTACACTTATCCATAGCAAAGAGGAAAACGCTGATTCCATCCAAATTACCGAAGAAGACATCAATCGTATAGAAACTACAATGAATCGTAGTCTAGAAGCAACAAAAAAATTATTAGCACAAGCAAACAATGCAGCAACTTATTTTTCTCTAAATGACGAAACGTACTATCTAGATTTAATATCCCAAGAAATCGCTTTCCCAAAGCTTAAGAAGAAACCAAAAACATCCCCAAAAGAAATCATAAAAAAATAGTTTTCATAGAGAACTTGACAAAAATAGAAAAATAATATAAAGTATTAGAAACCAAAGAAAGGAACGAATATTATGATGAATAGAATATTTGGACATCATCATCATAAAATTATGCGCTTGTTAATACGACATTAAAAACGTGGTATCGACAAGGGCAATTTTGTGATGCTTGTGTCGATACCTATTCGAAATAAATATAATAAAAAAATATTAGGTTATAGGCACAAGGTCTATAACTTTTTTATTACAAAAATTTAAATTAAAAGGAGAAAAATATGATAAATTTTAAAAACTTATACAATACATGGTTAAAAGAACAAATAAAAAACAATTGTAAAATTAAATTAGTAGAACCAAAACAACTAGAATCTCTAGCTAGATGTTACTGTGATATTTTTAATGGAGAACCATTTTATGAAACTTGGACAGAAGAAACAGCTAGGCAAGTAATTGATGATTATGTAAAAACAAATACAACCATCTGGACACCAGAAATAAAAGATGAAGTAGTAGGATTTTTAATCGCAACAGATACGATTCCAGAAGATCAGAAAAAATATATTACAGAAGGTCAAGAAAGAATTCGTTATATTGAAGAAATAGGAGTATCAAAAGAATACCGTGGTCAAAATATCGCTAGTGAATTAGTAAGAAAAGAAATAATCAATTCTTTACAAAGCAACAAAAATCTTTTAGGTTACCGTACCAATGCTATGAGATACTTCAAAAAAGATAGAAAAGAATCTTTTGAAAGTGCCATAGAAAGAGTTCAAGAAGAAGATAGAAAAAAGAGAAAGAATGGAGAAAAAATCATAATACCAGAACTAACAATCGAAGAAAAACAAGATTTTATTAACCAATATATCTCTTTACTAGCAACAAGACCAGACCTAGATTCTTCCGATTCTTCAAAACTGTTTAGAGGAATTGGGCTAAGATTAGACTACAGTAATAATAACGGAAACTATACTTGGCAAGAAGATCCTACCGGAGCTATGAACGATCGTATCTTCCCAGTCATTGATTTACAAAAATCAGGTTATACCAAAACATACTATAATAAAGAGGGGCAAAGATAATGAGTAATATATTAAAAAATCTAATTGAAATAAATACAATCAATGATAAAGAAAATGAAAAAATTAGAATTTATATCAAAAACCTACTAAAGGATAAAGACTTTGATTTCCAAGAAATCGGGAAAGGTAAGAAAAAAGTGTTAATTGCGAAAAGAGGTAACCCAGCAGTAGCTTTCTGTTGTCATACCGATACCGTAGATCAATCAATTTATTGGACAAAAGAAGCACTTAAATTAACCGAAGACAAAGATAACTATTATGGATTAGGAGTATCTGATATGAAGGGAGGAACCGCTGCTTTACTAGAAGCAGTCACAACACTTCCAACAGATATTCCTTCTATGCTTTGTTTTACTTACGATGAAGAGATTGGTTTTAAAGGTATCAACGAACTCATCAAAAGTAATATAGACTTACCAGATACCTTAATATTTCCAGAACCAACAGACCTAGTACCAGCAATTGCGAATAAAGGATGTATTGAATTTAGTATTACTTTTAATGGGAAAAGTGCACATTCATCTACACCGGAGTTAGGAGAAAATGCGCTATATAAAGCATTAGATTTTATAAAAGAATTAAAAGCTTTTGCAAGCAAGCTAAGAAAAGAAAAATTATCATTATACGAAGTACCATATACTACATTTAACTTATCAAAGATAAATGGAGGAAACGAAATAAATAAGGTACCAGATACCTGTGAAATTACTTTTGACTTTCGTACAATCACGAAAGAACATAATAAAAAAATCATAGATAAGATAGAAAAACTAACAAAAAAATATCAAGGAAGAGCAAATATATTAAATAATTTGAATGCCGTAGTAACAGACCAAAAAGAAGTAATAAAACAAATAGAAACCATAACAAATAAAAAAGCAATTGGCCTAAACTATGTAACCGAAGCTTCTTTCTTTCCAGACAAAAATATTATTATTTTAGGACCAGGTCCAATCACTGCTCACCAAAAAGACGAAAAAATACAAAAAGAAAGTTTTAAAGATTGTATAGAAATATATAGAACTCTTATCACTGAAAGTAAAAAATAAATAGAAACTAGAAGTATCAGTAACTATTTGGTATAATACGGATAGGAGGATAAGATATGAAGGAAGAAGAATATATTAATTTAGCAGACGACGAAGAAATGCAAGCAAAACATATACATACACAAAGTCTTTGCCATAAATATAGTTTATTAGATCCAGAGGAATTAGAAAAAAGAAGGAACTTAATGAAGAAAATCGTAAATAGTATTGGAGAAAATTTTACGATAGAGCAACCATTTCATTGTGATTATGGATATTTTATTAACATTGGTAAAGACTTCTACGCCAATTATAATTTGACTATTTTAGATACCGCATCTGTCACCATTGGAGATAATGTTTTTATTGGACCAAATGTAAATATTTATGCCGCAACCCATCCATTAGATATTGAAAGAAGAAACAAAAATTTGGAAAAGGGCATTCCAGTAAAAATAGGAAATAACGTCTGGATTGGTGGAAATGTTACCATCTTACCAGGAGTAACCATCGGAGATGGAACAACCATTGGAGCTGGAAGTGTAGTAACTAAAGATATCCCTTCCAACGTACTAGCAGTAGGAAATCCTTGTAAAGTAATAAAAAATCTGTAAATGCTTGCAATTTTATAAAAAACAAGTATAATATAGTAATTAAAAAGAGGTGGAAGTATGAGAAATTATATTCGTTATATTGTTCTATTAGTATTAATCATAGCTGGTGGTCTATTAATTATTTCAGTCGTAAATAAATTCACAGAACCAGACGTATCAAAAGTAGAAAACAAAAATAATACCGAAGAAACGACCAAAGACACAAAAAAAGAAGAACCAACTTTGGATGTAGAAACTACGAGAGAAGAAGATACTACTAGTAAAGATAATACTACAACAGAAGAGACAAAAGAAAATGATACTTCTACCACAACAGAAGAAGGAAGTACAGAAGAAACAATCCCTCCTGCTACGGAAGAAAGTACAACAAATAATGTTGTAGTACCAAACACCGCGGCAGATAGTTCAATTGTTTTTACTGTCTTAGGATTCAGTATGATAATTGGTGGAGTAGGATTAGTAAAAAGAAGAACAAAAAAAGTTAATAATTAATTACTAAATTAAGAAAACCTCACATTAAGTGAGGTTTTTTGTTTGAAACAAATTATTTTTTATCAACTACTTTTTCTAAAAATATTTTATCTTCGAAGCCACCACGCTTGTCACATTTTTCTTCTGCAACTTTCACAACATCAGAGAAACTAGTATTTTCTAATTTCGCCAAAGCTTTTATGACTTCTAGCATATCAGCTAACTCTTCAATACGATCCATCCCAGTTGCTTCTAATACTTCTTGTAACTCTTCATCTAACTTTTTCTCTAATTCTTTTTATACTCCTCATCCGTTAAAATCCTAGTAATAAGAACTTCACCATTTTCTTTAATAATATTTGGTATATTATCTCTGACCAATTTATTAGATGTTCTTTCCATACATCCTCCTTCATTTTCATATACAACTATTATAGCACGTTTTCTTCTTCGAAAAAATCACATATCAATAGCACTATCTTTAAAAAATAAAATTCTTTTTAAAAAAATGTTAAAAAGAGGTTGACAAACGAAATAGTTATTAATATAATGTTAATAACAAGTGAAAAAAAGTACTTGTAAAATTTTAAACTTTGTTATTAATAAAATGTAAATAAGAGGAGGGATATTATGAACAAAGTGAAAAATCTTAAAGTTTACAAAGGAATGCTAATTCTTGTTGACATGGTGAATGGCTTTTTGGAGGAAGGAGTTTTACATGATAAAAACATCAAAAGAATTATTCCAAGACAAAAAGAACTTATCAAAGAAGCACATGATGATGGTTTCATCGTTATCATCGTAAAAGATGCTCATGATAAAAACGCAGTAGAATTTAAACGTTATGAGGATACAAAACATTGTGTAAAAGGTACAAGGGAAGCAGAACTAGTAGATGAGTTAAAGCTATTCGAAGAAATGGATGATACGATTTCAATAGAAAAGAATTCAACAAGTTTTATGGAGGCACCGAAATTTAGAGAAATAGCAACCGAAGCAGAAAATGTGGAAGAGGTCAGATTAATGGGTTGCTGTACCGATATTTGTGATTTAAATGGAGCGATGGGACTTGCTAATTTTTATGACCAATGGAATCGTGAAGTAGAAATTAAAGTATATGAAGATGCAATCGCCACCTACAACGAAGAAGCAAGAGGCGAATATGTAAGAGCTGCAAAATTATTAATGAAGCAGCAAGGAATCAAATTAGTAAGTAAGAAGAATTAATTTTTTTAAAATATGATATTAACAAATAATTAAGAAGAGGAGAATATTTATGAAAAATAAAACATTAATGACAGATTTTTATGAGTTAACAATGGCTCAAACTTATTTTAACGAAGGGAAGAAAGAAGAACAAGTATACTTTGATATTTTCTTTCGTAGCAACCCATTTAATGGTGGGTACACAATTAGTGGTGGATTAGACGAAACAATTAATTATATTAAAAACTTGCACTTTGGAGAAGAGGAATTAAACTACTTAAGAAAATTAGGAAAGTTCAACGAAGAATTTTTAAACTATTTAAGCACATTAAAATTTGAAGGAGATATTTATGCCGTACCAGATGGAACCGTAGTATTTCCAAACGAACCAGTATTAACAGTAAAAGCCGATGCCGTAACAGCACAAATCTTAGAAACCGCACTACTTGCTAATTTCAATCACGGATCATTAGTAACGACAGCTGCCAAGAGAATCACGAACGAAGCAAAAGGAATTCCAGTCATGGAATTTGGAGCACGACGTGCGAGAGGAATTGATTCCGCAATAGAAGCAAGTAAATGTGCATATATCGGTGGATGCGTAGGAACATCCAACACTTATGCTGGTATGCAATACGATATTCCGGTCATGGGAACAATGGCCCACTCATTAGTAACTGAAAGTGAAGATGAATACGATGCATTTTTAAAATATGCAAAAAGTAATCCAGATAACTGTGTATTCCTAGTAGATACCTATGACACTTTACATAGTGGTGTTCCAAATGCAATTAGAGTTGCAAACGAATATTTAACACCAAATGGCTATCCATTTAAAGGTATTCGTATCGATAGCGGAGATTTAGCTTACTTATCTCAAGAAGCAAGAAAAATGTTAGATGCCGCAGGTTATAAAGATACCGGAATTTGTTTATCCAACGGCTTAGATGAATATACGATTAGAGATTTAATTACACAAGGAGCACAGATCAATTCCATTGGTGCTGGAGACAATATTGCCGCTCCAAAAGAAAGAGTTGGCGGAGTATATAAATTAGTAGCCGTAGAAGAAAACAAAAAAGCAGTGCCACGTATCAAAGTAAGTAACGATAGTATAAAAACCATCAACCCTGGATATAAAAAAGTACATCGTTTCTACGATAAAGAAACTGGTTATGCCTTAGGAGATGTTATTACTTTAGCGGAAGAACAAATTAATAAAGACCATTATACTCTAGTTCATCCAGTAGAAACATGGAAGAAAACAAATCTAACAAATTACAATGTAAGAAGCCTACTAGTACCAATTTTCATAAATGGAGAGTTGGTATATCAAGACCCTACTTTACAAGAAAAACAAGAATATTGCGAGAGAGAGTTTGAAACACTATATCCAGAAGTAACAAGAATTGAAAAACCACATGAATATTATGTAGATTTATCTGATAAATTAAGAATGTTAAAACAAGAATTAATAGAGTTTCATCAAAATGAAATTGAAGAAAGAATGAAAAATACTCAAAATAAACCAGAAGAAAAAGGAAAGGAACGTATAAAATGCGCAAGGAAAAACTTGAAGAATTAAGAGATTACATAAAAGAATTACAAACGATAAAATTAGAAAAACAAAAAGAAAAATTTATATACCAAGGAACAGAACCTATCCAAAGAAAAGGATTTATTAATGTAGAAAGTTACAATTGCCAACTACAAAACGGAAGAATAATTCCAAGAGAAAAAATTGTAAAAAGAGGAAAAGATGGTAGTGCTGCAATTATTTTACCAATCACCAAAGAAGGAAATACTTTATTAGTAGTACAACCAAGAGTATTCACGAAAGAAACGGTATGTGTAGAGTTACCGGCTGGATATTTAGAAACGGGAGAAGATCCATTAACTGCAGGAAAAAGAGAACTAGAAGAAGAAACTGGATATGTACCAGAGGAAATGCAACTATTAGCTAGTTTTTACCAAGATCAAGGATGCAGTGCTGCCTATAACTACAGTATGGTTGCCTTAGAATGTGAAAAAACAAAAGAACAAAACTTGGATAAAGATGAAATTATTCGTTATTTTGAATGTAGTTTTGAAGAAGCTATAGAATTAGTAAACAATGGATATATTACAGATCTTCAGTCACAATTTACCATTGAAAAAGCAAAAGGTTTAGTAAAAACAGAAAAAATTTGATACACTATAAAAAAAGGAGAATTAGTATGAAAGAATATGGATATGTCAGAGTAGGAGCTATGGTTAATAAATTATCTTTAGCAAACCCTATAAAAAATGCAGAAGAAATAATTAAACAAATAAAAGAAGCCGTAAAATTAAACACCTCAATCGTAACAACACCAGAACTTTCTTTAACTGGATATACATGTGGAGATTTATTTTTACAAGATCAATTATTAGAAGACAGCAAAAAAGCTTTACAAAAAGTATTGGAAGAAACAAAAGAATTAGACATTATCTCTATTTTAGGAATGCCAATAAAACAGGATAATCAGTTATTTAACTGTGCTGTAGTAATTCAAAAAGGTAAAATTTTAGGAATAGTTCCAAAGACTTATATACCTAATTATCAAGAGTTTTATGAAGCTAGATGGTTTTCATCTAGCAAAGACTTAAAAAATAACGAAATAGAAATTTTAGGTCAGAACGTTCCAATTACTACCAATTTATTATTTCAAGATAAAACCCTAACAGATATTACTTTTGGAATTGATATTTGTGAAGATTTATGGACTGTAACCCCTCCAAGTAACAATCACACCTTAGCAGGAGCAACCATTATCTTTAATTTATCAAGTAGTAATGAACTGATTGGAAAACAAGAATATCGCAAGAGTTTAGTATCTAGTCAATCTGCTAGAACAATTTCTGCCTATATTTACGCATCAAGTGGCGTTATGGAATCTACTTCAGATGTATTATTCGGTGGTGCCAGTATGATTTATGAAAATGGATCAAAATTAGCAGAAAACAAACGTTTCGAGATAGAAAGTAATATTATTACTGCCGATATCGATGTTTTAAAACTAGCAAATGATCGCAGAAAAAACAGAAGTTATATGAACATGGCACAAAAATTGGAATATAACACAATAAAAATAGAGGTTTTTGATACAATCAAAGAATTGCAAAGAGAATATAAAGAGTATCCATTTGTTCCATCAAACGAATTAGAAAGAAGTAGAAGATGTGAAGAAATCATTGAAATCCAATCCAGTGCTCTTGCTAGAAGATTAATACAACTTGGTAATCCTAAATGTATCATCGGTATGAGTGGAGGTCTAGACTCTACACTAGCTTATTTAGTAATCGTAAAGGCATTTGAAAAACTAAAAAGAAATACAAAAGACATCATAGGGATAACGATGCCTGGTTTTGGTACCACGGGTAGAACCTACCAAAATGCCGTAGATTTAGTAAAAGAGTACGGAGCTACTTTAAAAGAGATAAGCATCAAAGAAGCATCTCTTCTTCATATGAAAGATATCGGTCTTCCAGAAAATGACAGAAGTATCACTTACGAAAACATTCAAGCAAGAGAACGTACACAAATATTAATGGATGTTGCGAATATGGAAGGTGGATTAGTAATTGGTACAGGAGACTTATCTGAACTTGCTTTAGGTTGGTGTACTTATAATGGAGATCACATGAGTATGTATGCAGTAAACACTTCAATTCCAAAAACTTTAGTTCGTTATCTGGTTGCCTGGGTAGCAGATACTACAGACGGTAAGAAAAAAGAAGTGTTAAAAGACATATTAGATACTCCGATTTCTCCAGAATTATTACCACCAGACGAGGCAGGAAACATCTTACAAAAAACCGAATCAAGTATCGGACCATATGTTTTACATGACTTTTTCCTATACCATTTCTTAAGATATGGCGCAACACCAAAGAAAATATATATGTTAGCAAAACATACTTTTAAAAATAGTTTTTCCAAGGAAGAAATAAAAAAATGGTTAAAAGTTTTTATCAGACGTTTCTTTACGCAACAATTTAAGAGAAATTGTATTCCAGATGGTGTTAAAGTAGGAAGTATTAGCCTATCTCCAAGAGGAGATTTACGTATGCCAAGTGATGCTAGTTATGAAGCTTGGTTAAAAGAATTAGAAGAAATAAAAGATGAATAAATAACGGGGAAGAAAAAAGTATAGAGGAGAAATCCTCTAAAATTTCAAAGAAAGATATTAACATAATATTAATAAGAAGGAGAGTAATATGAAAAAAGTAAATAATAAATTTGGTGAAGGTATTCTTTACCAAGAAGAAGACTTAAAAGGAAAAATTTATGCAACAAGTGCAGCTTGTATGTCAGTATGGAGTGATATGTTATCTTTTGCCAACAAATATAAAGATAGATTTACAAACGATGTAAATAGTGCGGATAGTGTTGTAGTATTAGGTTGTCAAGTAACCGATTTAGCAGTCCTAAACGACTTAGAAGTAGCGAAGAAATTGCATGAAAAAACAGGAAAAGATATTTTCATGGGTGGTTGCCTTGCACAAAGAATGGATATTCCTCTACCAGATTATATCAAAAGATTAGATGTAGTTAGAATAGTAGGACAGGAGTTGGAGGATAGAAGTTTAGTTCATTACGAAAAACCATTCTGGGTCCCAGATTTTGAAGAATCCAAAGATAATTTAAAAGACGGAAACTTATTTCGAAATTATTATCCATTAAAAATAGGAGCAGGATGCCATGGAAAATGTAAGTATTGTACCATTCGTCATACAAGAGGAGATAATTATGAAAGGATACCAGAAGAGCAGATAGAAGAATTTTTAAATCATGAACACGTTGTACTAACTTCTGATAGTCCTACGGTATCTCAAGTAAAAGCTTGGTGTAAGATTGCAAAAGAATGTAACAAAGAAATATCTATACGTAATATAGAACCACAGAATTTAATTCAATGTAGAGAAGAATTATTAGAACTAGCAAATAACCATTTATTAGATATTGTTCACTGTCCGGTACAAAGCTTTGATGAAGAATTATTAAAAGCAATGAATAGAAATGTAGCTGCAACCAATCAAGCAGTAGAACTATTACATGAATTAAGAGAAAAAGAAGTAATTACTGCTACCAACATCATTATCGACTATACCGTAGATGGAAAATTGTATCCAAATCACGATAGAAAAAAATTACAAGAAAACTTCGATTATTATTCATGGAATCCTTATTTTGATGGTAACTTTGATATGGATAGGGCAAAACAAAGATTCAAAAAATATATCACAAAAGAAAAAGTAACTCAAAAATAACGAGTTACTTTTTCATCTGAATCTGATAAACTTTCACTTCTTTAACATGATCTAGTTGATAAAGCAAATTATCTTCTGGTACTTGTCCCTCATAAACCAAAACTCCACCATTTTTAATAGCAACTCTCTGAGAGTAAATATTTTCTGGAAGAGTAGATATAAGTAAACCATTTTTTATAGCGTAAGAATTATCTCGCAACAATTCTTTTAAAAGTGCTAAACTTTGTGTCCCATATCCTTGTTTTTGAAATCTATCATAAATAGCATAATCTACATTTCCACCATAAAACAGCTCCTCAAAGCTAGAATCGTGAAAACCAATATTACCAATTCGTTCTAAAGTATCATTCAAAACAACATCAAAAGAAAGAAAAGAAGAACTAATATCGGTATCAAAACTTCTAGATAATAATCCAATACTAGAATTTGCAATACTAGGATGATAATCACTTCTATGAATACTAGAGGGTTTTATTCTTTGTTTACTAAAATAATCATAAAACTCACTCATATCAAAACAGCTCCTTTTGGAAAGATATTATAACATATAGTTTAACAATTTATAATTTTTTTCTAAAGAAAAAGTTTGAAAAAAACGAAAAAAAGGTTGACAAAAGAAATAGATATTAATATAATGTTAATAACAGATGGGAAAATCTGTATTACTTACAGAATATGTTATTAACAAAAAAGTAATAAGAGAGGAGAGTAACTATGGAAATGACATTAAATAAAACACAAGTAGAAAATATTTTAACGGATTATTACAAAAGAAAAGAAGGTATCAATGGAACTGTAAAAATGAAGACATCAAAAGAGCAAGTAAGTTACTATACAGGGGAACACACCGCAGCAGTAACAACCATAGAACTTTCTGGAACAGCTTCTCTTTTAGGAACCGAAATACCAATAAAAAGAAATATACCTTATGAGGAATACCAAGGAATTTTTAAAGATTTATTAGAAGAACAAGGTTATCAAGTAAAGAAACTATGGATAGATAATGGAATCGATACCACCTGGACAGGTTGGGGACCATCAGAAAGATGCAAAGAGAAATCCTACTGTAATGGAATAAAAATAGAAGCCAAAAAACAAGTAAAGGAATTTAGAAGATAACATATTTTTTTAAACAAAGATATTAACAAAATATTAATAAGAGGTGATAGTATGAATAATTTAAAATTAATAGTATTGGACAATATAAAAGAGCTAGGAGAAAAAGTAAATATAAAATTAAAAAACAAGAAAAAAGAAAATACCGATTATATAGTAAATATTACTGCCAGCAGATTTTCTAACGGAGAAGGAAAAGTAAAAATAGAAGATAGTATTAGAGAAAAAGATATATATTTACTAGCCGATGTTGGTAATTACGGAATTACTTATAATATGCATGGATTTACTCATCATATGGCACCAGATGAACATTTTCAAGATATTAAAAGAACAATTTCTGCAATCTCTGGATATTCTGAAAAAGTAACAGTAATTATGCCATTGCTATATCAATCAAGACAACACAAACGAAAAGGAAGAGAATCCGCAGATTGTGCCATAGCTTTACAAGAATTAGAAAGATTAGGAGTAGATCATATCGTTACTTTTGATGCCCATGATCCAACCATTTCCAATGCCATTCCTAACTTACCATTTGAAAATTTTTACCCTACAAACACAATCTTAGAAGACTTATTACAAACTGAGAATTTAAAAGATATTTTAGTAATCAGTCCAGACATGGGAGCAACAGAACGTGCTAGATATTTTGCTGAAATGTTAGATACCAATGTAGGAGTATTTTACAAAAGACGAGATCTAACGAAAGTAGTAAATGGGAAAAATCCAATCATTGAACACACCTATATGGGACCAAGTGTAGAAGGAAAAGATATTCTAATCGTAGATGATATGATAGCTAGTGGTACTTCTATGTTAGAAGTAGGAGAAAGATTAAAAAAAGATGGTGCCAACAAAGTATACTTTATCGCTACCTTCTCATTATTTACAGAAGGAATAGAAGAATTCAATAACGCTTATAAAAATCATTATTTTGATAAATTATATACAACCAATCTTTCATATATCCCAGAAGAATACAGAGAAAAAGAATGGTTTCATACCGTAGACTGTTCTGAAAATATCGCAGATATCATAAACGCATTACATGAAAAAGAATCATTAAAACCTTTATTTAATGGGAAAGAAAAGATTTTAGACTTACGAAAGGAGAAAAGATTATGAAAATAGGAATCTTTGGAGGAAGCTTTAATCCCCCTCACAAAATGCATAAAGAAATAGCCAAAGAATTAATTAAACAAGGTTATGTCGATAAAGTTATCTTTGTACCAACAGGAACAAAATATGAATATAAAAATAACCTAGAATCAAATACTACTAGGTATACAATGTTAACACTTATGATAGAACATGAAAAAGATTTATCCCTAAGTAAGTATGAGTTACAAGATAGGCCAGTCTATACCTATGAAACCCTAGATCATTTCAAAAGGAAATATCCAGAAGATGACATTTACTTTATTTGTGGAACAGATAATTTAAGTTATATAGATCAATGGAAAAGAGGAGACTATATCTTAAAAAACTATAAAATTTTAGTTATTAAAAGAACAACCGACGAATTAGAACCATTATTAGAAAAATATAAAAATTATCAAAAAAATATAATCGTAACTTCTATCAAAGAAGAAACATTATCTTCTACTTATATTAGAGAAGAAATAAAAAAGAAAAAACTAGGTAATATCAAAAAATATCTAGATAAAAAAGTATATCAATATATAAAAGAAAATCACTTATATGAAGAAAAGGTGGAAAGGAAGTGTTTCTATGCTATTAAAAGCTATTAAAAAGTTTTCAGTCTTTGAATGGAGTATGATTCTAGCAGTCACACTCTTCACTACTTATTTTGCCATCATAAATAAAGAAGATAGTTTAATTTATATAGTAATTGATGCGATTGCTGCGATATCTGGAATATTTTGTGTAGTACTTTGTGCAAAGGGAAAAAGAAGTCAGTATTTCTGGGGATTCTTCAACATCCTAGGTTATATAATAGTTGCTTGGATTCACAAATACTATGGAGAAGTGATGTTAAATGCTATCTATTATCTACCACTACAATTCATTGGTTACTATTTATGGAGTAAAAATACCAAGGAAGAAGATGATGAAGTACAAGGAAAGAAGTTAAATATAAAGCATTCTATTATCTTATTAATAATTACAGGAATAGGTATTTTTCTATACCAATACTTATTAAACCACTTAGGTGGTACAAATCCTTTACTAGACAGTGCCTCTACAGTAATCTCTGTTGTTGCTAATCTATTGATGGTATTAAGATATAGAGAACAATGGCTACTATGGATAGTAATAGATATTATTACAGTAATTATGTGGTGGCACGTAAAAGACTACATTATGGTAACCATGTGGGCAGTATATTTAGTAAATGCTTTTTATGGTTATTATAACTGGTCAAAGATTGCAAAGGAGGATGTAAAATGTATGAAATAGGAATGTATGGAGGAACATTTAATCCTCTACACTTAGGTCATGTAAACGATATCATCATGGCAAAGAATCAATGCAAAAAACTATATATTCCAATAAGTATCAGTGATGATCCAAAAGAAATAGACGAAAAAACCAGAATCACGTGGCTAAAAAATATTACTCAAGATATGGAAAATGTAGAAGTATTTCCAATCTATTCAAAGAACTTAAATAAAGAAACATATGACTGGGAACAAGGAGTACAAGATGTAAAAAAATATATAGGAAGAAAAATAGACGTAGTATTTGCAGGAAGTGATTATAAAAATCAAAACCTATGGGAAAATCTATATAATGAAAGTAAAGTTATCTATTTTGATAGAGAAGAAATTAATATATCTTCAACAGAAATTAGACAAAATCCATATAAATATTTTGATTATCTTCCAGCATGTGTAAGGAAATATTATACAAAAAAAGTATGCATCATTGGTACAGAAAGTTGTGGTAAAACAACACTAGTTAGAAATCTAGCAAAAGCATATAACACTACGCATGTAGAAGAAGCAGGAAGATATATCTGTGATGAAGCAGGTGGAATTGATAATATGCAAAAGTATCACTACTTTGAAATACTTTTTCAGCATAAACAAGATGAAAAGATTGCTTTAGAACATGCTAATAAAATTCTATTTATCGACACCGATTCATTAATTACATTATATTATTACAAACTAGGCTTTAAAGAACAAAGTGAAAAAGATTTTGAAACTATCGCCACTAGTATTTCTAATTTAAATAATTATGATTTATATCTATTTCTAGAACCAGATGTCGCCTGGGTACAAGATGGCACAAGAACTTATGGAAAAGACGAAGTAAGAAAAGAAAATAATAAGATATTAAAACAAATATTAAAAGAAAATCACATTAAATACGAAACAATTACAGGAAATTACGAAGAACGTTATGAAAAAGCAAAAGAATATGTAAATAAATTATTAAAAGGAGAATAATTATGTTTGAAAGACAAGATTTAATTGATTTTGTAGGAAAAATCATAAGTCAAAGTACTCAAAAAGAAGAAACAAAAAGGAACTTAAAGCAATTTAGAAGTTATTTAGATTTAACAAAAATGGCAGATGATAATACATTAAGTGACCTAGATCAAGTGATTGATTGCACGGATGAATTACTAACGATAAAAGAAAAACTAGGAAGTTGTGATATCAGTGCTTTATTAGAAAATACTACTTCAGATAAACCTAAGAAAAAGGTAAAAAGAGAACAAGAAACCATTCACTATCATCACTACCACAGTGATCCTTGCAGATCATCATATGAACCATCTTATTGGTCTACTGGTTGTAGCGGACAAAGGAGTACGTATAGAGGTGGTTGTTAAATATGGAAAGAATAAAAATCTTTGATGAAGAATTACCAGTAAAAGATTATTATTGTTCAGATAGCCCAACCAAACTAAGAAAAACAAAACCAACTTTAAGACTATATATAAAACTAACAGACCAATGTTTTGCCAACTGCAAGTTTTGCGCTAATAGCCAAAGTAAGGATTTTGGAACGATAGATCTAGAAAAACTAGCTTTTGTCATCAGTTATCTAAAAGAAAAAGATATACTTCATGGTATTAGTATTACCGGTGGGGAACCAATGACAAATCCTACGAAACTATTTCAAGTATTAGATTTAATTTATAAAATAGATGAAGATATGGAAGTGGCGATATCCACTAATGGATATCATTGTAGAGAATTGAAAAACTATGATAAAGTAAATAAATTAGAAAGCATTCATATCTCTAGACATCACTATGATGACAGAAAAAACGAAAGTATTTTTCATTCTAAAAAGATTGCAACAACAAATGATATCATTGATTTAGGGCAAAGCCTAACAGATAAAAAAATTATTAATATAAATACGATGATTATGAAAAGTGGAATCAATTCCTTAGAAGAGATTAAAAACATGTTAACATATGTAGGAGATATAGGTGTATATAAAACAGGTTTTGTCTCATTAATGAAATGTAATTCTTATGCAGAAAAAGAATTTATTAATTTTAACGATTTATTTTCTCATCTGGATGATAATTTCTTCCCTGGGCATCATTTTTATAGTAGAGAGTATTGTGAATGTGTAGATGGTATTTATTTAACAAAACATCATAAATTAGTAGAATATTATGCTAGAATGATAAAGGATTGTGAATGCCCTTATACAACACAATTAGTATATACATCAGACAATAAAGTAACAGCAGGTTTCGGCAAGAAAGTTTTGCTAAAATAATAAGTTTATGCTAAAGTATAACAAGAAGCATATGAATAAGTATCAAAATTAATAGAAAGGTTCATCTATATTTTATGAAATGTTAAATAATTTTATCTGAAAAAGTACAGAATAAAAGTAGATGATATTAGGAAAACAAGATGATTAAGAAAATAGTTATTAATCCAGACTGGTTTTATCATCGTATGCAACTGGAAAAATTAGATGATATTTTAAATGCTGGTTCCATTCTTTCTAGAAGAAAACAAGGATATCAGAAACTGAATCATCCTACTTGGAATGGACTAGATTATATTTCTTTATCAAAAAGAGAAGAATCAGTATGGAATAGTTCTTATAAAAGGTTTATTTCTTCTTCTTATGCTTTTATCTTTGCTGGAATTCCAGTAAATAATACGAAGTATATAGAAGATTATAATTATGAATTAGGGCGCAAATTATCGAGACTGTTTCCTGGTAAGCGTTTCTCACCTTATGAAGATGAATATCAAGTAAAAGACGAAATAAGCCTAGATACTGTAATTGGAATTAAAATACCAGATAAGGACAAAGTCTTTTCTTCGGTAGAATTTTATAAAGAAAAAGATTGTGCTATTGATATTGTTTTAAATAAATTAGGTAGTAATTTAGAAAGTGTTCCTTTTATTGATATTAATGAAGAATTACAAATAGATAGATGTGATATCAAAAAATATATGAAAACAAGATAAGGAGAATAAAAAATGGATTTTAAAGAGATTATACATATTTTGCAAGAACAAAGAAAAACAATTGCTACTATGGAGTCATGTACTGGAGGAGGAGTAGCGAACGCCATTACGAATTGTGAAGGAGCGAGTGAAATATTAAAATTTAGTGCTGTTACTTACTCAAATGAATATAAAATTAAAATGGGAGTATCTAGTGAAGTAATTGACAAATATACCGTATATAGTCAAGAAACTGCCGATGAAATGAGTAAAAACATAACGAAGTTTGCAAATAGTGACTACGGAGTAGGAATCACAGGGCAACTAAATAGACAAGATCCAGCCAACCCTGTAGGGAAAGATAATGTGGTCTATATTAGTATTTATGACAAAGAAAAAGATAAGTATTATCAAGAAAAAATGGAAGTACACAAAGAAAGTAGAAAATTAAATAAAGACCACGTCATCGATAAAATAATTGAAATGCTTTTAACAATTATAAAATCATAACTTGAAATTTTATTTAACAAAAAAATATAGAAGAAAAATAAATAATAATTATTTTTTTCTTAATATATGTTATAATCAAAGTATAAATAAGAGGTGATTTTATGAAAAAAGAATATAAAACTGAAGAAGAATTTCTAAAAGACTATGACCCAAAGGCATTTGATCAATTATCTATGACTGCCGACATTCTACTAATTAGTGTATCCGACCAAGAACAAACAAATTATCGTAAAACAAGTAAGAAAATGATGAGTATTTTGCTTGTGAAAAGAGACGATTTTCCATACAAAGGAAAATGGTGTTTACCAGGTGGATTTTTAAATCCTAAGACTGAAACATTAGCGGAATGTGCTAAAAATGTCCTAAAAAGAGAAACAAACCTATCAAACATATACTTAGAACAATTATATACCTATGATGCAATTGATAGAGATCCTAGAACTAGAGTAGTATCTACTTCTTATATTGCTTTAGTAGATAAAAACAAACTAACAGATATGATAAATAAAAATGCATCTTGGTTTGACGTAGTATTATTAGAAGAAAAAAATAATATAGTGGATATCACTTTAGATAATGGAACAGAAACCATCCACTTAGCTATAAAAAAGGAGTTACGTGAAAAAACAACCGATCGTTATCGCTTTGTAGAAGAAAAAAACAAAGACATTGCCTTTGATCACGCTTTAGTAATTTTAGCTGGAATCGAACGTTTAAGAAACAAATTAAACTATACGGATATTGTTTTTAATATGATGCCAGAATACTTTACCTTAGGGGAATTACAACAAGTATATGAAGTAATACTAAATAAAAAACTATTAGATCCTGCCTTTCGTAGAATCATTGCTAGTAAAGTAGAAAAAACAAAGAAAATGAAAACAGGAGAAGGTCATCGTCCTTCTGTACTATTTAAATATAAAGGAAAGTAACATGGAAAATGTAAGATTATTTGTAAATAATAATGATGAATCAAGGTATGTTGCTTCAAAAGTAGCAGAAAAATTACAAGAAGCAGGCCTTTCTATTGTAGAAAATAATTACGATCTAGCAATTGCCATCGGTGGGGATGGTGCCTTTCTACGAATGGTAAAAAATGCAAATTTTAATGAAGAATGTCTATACGTAGGAATTAATACTGGGACATTAGGATTTGCCCAGGAAGTAAATGTAGATGAAATTGACTCTTTTATATCCGCCTTACAAACAAACGATTATAAAGTAGAACAAATTGGAGTGGAAGAAATTGTAATCTCTACGAAAGATAGTAGTTCTAGACACGTAGCATTAAATGAAGTAGTAGTTAGAGATAGCAATCTAAACACCGCCAATCTAGATATCGAAGTCGATGGACAACTATTAGAAAGATTTGTAGGAGATGGTTTACTAGTTTCTACATCCTTCGGTTCTACTGCCTACAATCTAAGTTATGGAGGAAGTATTGTATATAATACCTTTCATACACTACAAGTAACTCCAATAGCTCCATTAAACAACCGTTCTTATCGTAATTTATTAAATTCGGTTATCCTACCTAGCGATAAAGAAATCACGATACGACCAACAGGCAGAACAAAAGATTTAATGTTAAGTATCGACGGAGATAATATCATCTATCCAAAAGTAGAAAAATTATCCGTTTTTCAACAAAGAGAAATTTCCGTATTTCGAATGAAAGAATATAATTTTGTTAAAAAGATTAATGATAAATTTGTGAGGTAGAAATGACAAGAAGTGGTTTTAAATCATTAAATAAAGACATGACCAATCAATATGGAATGAAATTTAAAGAAGGAAAAACCTATTCTCTACCAGAAACAACCATTTTAACTAAAGGAGTAAACGGAACTGGTTTTCATTTTACTCCTTATTTAGAAGATACTTTAGCTTATGTAAATGGTTTAGAAGAAGATATTTGTATTGCAACAGTAACGGCATTAGGAGATATTTTAACTTTTAGCGATCCCTTTAATTATTATGGTTATGATAACCTAACAGCAACTTCTAAAATTAGAATAGATCATATAATGTCTAGAGAAGAAATTATAAATCATATGTTAACACGTCCGGAAAATGCCATAATTCGCTTTATTAGTGGTTATAAATTAACAAGAGAAGAAATAACTCAAATTGAAAATACTTATCCAGATAGAATTATGGTAGCTCTAGCAATCAAATATTACCAAGAAAAAGATAAAAAAGCTTATGAAAAAGCCTATGAAAAAGGATTATATCGATAAAATATGGGAAATACTAATACTGGTGATAATATGAAAATACGACTAGGCTACGCCTGTATTAGTGAAACCATAATAGGTACTTCTTCTAGTACCTATCCCTATACAAAATATAAAGAAGAACAAGACAATAAAAAGTTAGAACAAATAATACGTTCTAACCTTTTTCATTTACAAAAATTACTAATCTATAACAATAAAAATAATATCCATTTCTTTAGAATTAGTTCAAATTTAATCCCTTTAGCAACAAAAGAAGAAGTAACACTAGATTATTTTACCCCTTATCAACAAGAATATCAAAAAATAGCCCAGATTATTCAAGAAAAAAAGATGAGGGTAGACTTTCATCCAGGAGAATATTGTGTAATAAATAGTACGAAAAAGAAAGTAGTAGATGGCAGTATAGAAATATTAAAATATCACTACAATCTATTAAAATATTTAAAAATCAAAAACCCCATATTAGTAATACATGTCGGAAGTATGGAATTTGGAAAAGAAAAATCTCTAACAAGATTTATTAACAATTTCAAAAAATTACCAAAGGAAATACAAAAAGTAATTGCAATTGAAAACGATGATAAATCCTTTACCATAGAAGACTGCCTATATCTAGCAGACCACTTAAAAATACCAGTCATATTAGATTATCATCATCATATTTGTAACCCATCCACAAAAAGAATAGAAGAGCTATTACCAAAAATAGTAAAGACTTGGACCACGACTCCCAAGATGCATTTTTCTTCTCCTAAGAAAAAAACAAAAAAAGAAATGCGTTCTCATAACGACTATATTAACTGTAACGAATTTATAGACTTTTTAAAAATATTAAAAAAAACAAAACAAGATATCGATATTATGATAGAAGCCAAGAAAAAAGATGAAGCATTATTTCGCTTAGTTAGGGAATTAAAATATCAAACAGAAATTATCTTTTTAGATGAAACTAGTTTTATTTTATAGACAGAAAAATAAAATATTTTAATCTCTTTCATTTTGTACTATAATGATAATAGGTGATACTATGGATACATTGTTTTATAGAATAATAAGGCCAATAATAAAAGTTCTATTTAAAGTTCTTTTTCATCCTACCATAAAAGGAGTAGAAAACATAGCAAAGAACGAAAATTATGTACTAGCAGGAAATCACACCAAATGGTTAGATCCTATCATGTTAATTGCCATTATTCCCAAACAAGTTCACTTTCTAGCCAAAGATTCCTTATTTAAAGGTATTATAAAGCCAATAGTAAAAGGAGTAGGCGCAATACCAGTAAATCGTAAAATTCATGATCATCAAGCCTTAGAAAGTGCAATAGATACGCTAAAAGAAAAAAAGGTAATAGGTATTTTTCCAGAAGGAACTATTAACCGAGAAAAGAAAACCAAAACATTACCATTTAAAATAGGAGCGGTAAAAATGGCCTATGAAACAAATACCAAAATCATCCCATTTGTAATCACAGGAGAATATAAAATATTTTCATCTAGTGTAACAATAGAGTTTCTAAAACCAAGAAACATATCAAAAGATTTAGAAAAAGAAAACCAATCATTAAGAGAAGCAATTGAAAAAAGAATTGGAGGAGAAAAATGAACGTTATCAACCTAATTAAACAAAAAATGATGAAAACGCCGTGGACAAAATACTATAAAAAAGAAGAAAGAAAAATAAAAGTAGAAGACATTTCCATCTATGAAATGCTAGAAAAAAGCAGTGTCGGAAGAGAAAAGAATATCGCCATAAACTATTATGGAAAATTAATTACTTATAAAGAATTATTTTATAAAATAAATCAAGCAGCAAGTGCTTTTAAAAGTCAAGGAATACGCCGCGGAGATGTAGTAACAATATGTATGCCAAACACACCAGAAGCATTAATTTCTTTTTATGCCTTAAATAAGATTGGAGCAATCACAAATATGATTCATCCACTATCCGGAGAGCAAGAAATAAAAGAATATTTAAACTCTACACATAGTGTAATGTTAATAATGATTGATATTTGTTATGAAAAGGTAAAAAATGTCATCAAAGAAACGGATGTATATAAAACGATTGTAACTTCCGCAAGTGATTCTATGAAATTTCTATTAAATTTTGGATATCAAATCACACAAGGATACAAAATAAAAAAACCAAAGCGTAGCGAAGAATATGTCTACTGGAAAGACTTTATCAGAAAAGGATTAAACTACCGAGAAGAACACCAAGTAGCAACCACCAAAGATACTCCAGCCGTAATTTTACATAGTGGAGGAACTACAGGAAGTCCTAAAGGAATTATTCTAACAAATGGAAATTTCAACGCTTTATCTGAGCAAGCAAAAATAGTTTTTAAAGATGTTGAACTAGGTACCAAAGTATTAGCGATTATGCCAATCTTTCACGGTTTTGGACTTGGAGTATCCATCAATGCCCCTCTAGTATTAGGCTGTGAAGTAATACTAATCCCACAATTTAATGCCAAAAAATTTGATAAATTAATTGAAAAATATAGACCGAATGTATTGTTTGGTGTACCAACATTATATGAAGCTTTAATAAATACAAAAAATGAGCATTTAAATCTTAGTACTTTAAAATACGTAATCAGTGGGGGAGATAGTCTTTCTAGCACCTTAGAAAGAAAAATCAATGTATACTTAGAAAATCATCACGCGAAAGTAAAAATATCACAAGGATATGGAATGACCGAGTCCCTAGCAGCGGTTGCGTTAGCGATAGGAAAATGTAATAAACCAGGAAGTATTGGAATACCATTTCCAAGCAATTATATCAAAATTGTAAAACCAGGAACCCAGGAAGAAGTCACCTATCAAGAAGATGGAGAAATATGTATTAGTGGTCCTACCGTAATGGCAGGATACTTAGATAACGAAAAAGAAACAAACGAAATGCTTCAAATCCATAAAGATGGAATGATTTGGTTACACACAGGAGATATGGGAACCATGGATGAAGATGGAGTAGTATTCTACAAGCAAAGAATTAAACGAATGATTATCTCTAGCGGTTATAATATCTATCCTGCCTATGTAGAACAAATAATAGAAGAGCATCCTGCAGTAATGAAATGTACAGTTATAGGAATTCCTCATCCATATAAAATAGAAGTACCAAAGGCTTATATTGTTTTAAAAAATGGATATAATCCGATAACTATTCGAAAAAGTATAAAAGACCACTGTAAAAAAAATCTAGCCAGTTATGCAATACCATATGAGTTTGAATATAGAAAATCTCTACCAAAAACATTAATTGGAAAAATCGATTTCAAAAAATTACAGGAAGAAAACAGTGAACATAGAAAGAATGTCAGAAATGAAAAATAAAGACAAAATGATTTTCTATCGAATATTAAAACCTATATTAGCTCCTATCTTTAAATTCTACTACACACCAAAAATTATAGGAAAAGAAAATATTCCAAAAGAAGGTCCTATTCTAATTGTTGGAAATCATAAACATTTATATGACCAATGCCTTGCTATTATTTCTACCAAAAGACCAATTCATTATATGGCTAAAAAAGAATATTTTGATGGTAAAATGGCCTGGTTTTTCAAACTCGCCGGTTGTATTCCAGTAGATCGTAGTAAAAAAGACGAAAATGCAACTAAGAAAGCATTAGAAGTATTAAATAATGGTTTTGCTTTAGGACTTTTCCCCGAAGGAACGAGAAATAAAACAACAAAATTTTTATTACCATTTAAATTTGGAGCCGTATCTATGGCCAAAAAGACAAACGCTTATATCGTTCCCTTTGGACTAACTGGAGATTACAAATTTCGAAGTAAAAATTTAACAATTCGTTTTGGAAAACCCTATAAAATTACAGAAGAGTTAGAAGTAGAAAATAAAAAATTAGAAGAAATCGTAAGTAATTTAATGAAGGAAAACTTAAAAAACAGTGGTAAATAGTGTCAAATAAAGAAAGTTCTATCCATAGGAACTTTCTTTTTATGTTATTATAAATTTGGTGATACTATGAATCTAAAAACAAAAATAGACGACTTCGGTACCGAAGATACTTATAAATTATATCGTACAATATATGAAATATTACATCCAACAATTTCTAAGAAAAATATATCAAACTATAAAATAATAATTCAAGAAAATCTAATCCCTTTAAGAATTTTTTATCCCAAGAAAATATCAAAAATAGATAAAATTATAATTTATATTCATGGACAAACTTGGATAACCAATGGAAGAAAAAACTATACAGAAGTATGTTCAGAAATAGTAAAAGAAACGAACTCTCTATTAATCGCTCTAGATTATGAATTAAAAACAAAATATGAAGAAACACTAAAAGAGTGTTATGAAACTATAGAATATTTATATCAAGGGTTAGAAAGAATAGAAATAAAAAAAGAAAATATTATTCTAATGGGAGATTCCATTGGAGCAAGTATACTAGCAAATATAAGTATGGGAGAAAAAAATCTTCCAATAGAAAAGTTAATTTTGCTATATCCAGCTCTGAATCTTTCTTTTGAAAACATAGACCAATTCCCATCTATAGAACAAAACAATAAATTAGATTTATTAACAGTAAAACATTTATTAACTTTTAAAAAGAAATTTATAGATAAAACTACATACAAATCTCCATTACAAGAAAAAATAAAGAATAATTTTCCAAAAACATTAATGATTACGGGGGACCTTGACCCATTACGAGATGAAGGAAAAGAGTTCTACAATAAACGAAAAAAAGACAAAATTTCCATAAAATACGTAAATATAAAATTTGCCTCTCACGGTTTTCTAAATAGTAAAGATGAAGAATCTATCGAAGAGTGTTTAAAAGAAATAAATAAATTCATATAAAAAGAAAGGTAGTAATAATAAAAAAAGAATGATATACTAAAAGGTGATGAAAAATGGAAAGAAGAAGAACAAAAAAAGATATCGTAAAAATGTTATTAAGAAATAACGAATTAGAAGAACAAGATGAAGAAGAATTATTAAATTTATTAATTGATCAACCAATTGCGATTGATGTAGACAAACAAGAAGAAGCAAAAATGACCAAGGGAGATCATTTTGCCGATAAATTAAGTGAAATTGCTGGTAGTTGGACATTTATCATTTTATTCATCATATTTTTATTAGGTTGGATTGGGCTAAATACTTTTATTCTAAGTAGTGAGGAGGCAATTGATCCTTATCCATTTATATTATTAAACTTAGTTTTATCATGTATTGCTGCACTACAAGCACCAATCATCATGATGAGTCAAAATCGTCAAGCAGAAAAAGACAGCCTTCGAAACCAAAATGACTACCGAACAGACTTAAAAAGCGAATTAATACTAGAATCTCTACACGATCAAATGAATTCCATTTTGAAAAATCAAAAACAAATATTAAAATATATCAAAGAACAGGAGGAAAAAAAAGATGAATCCCAAAAAGATAGGTAAGATTGCTTTACTGTTAATTGCAATTTTATTATTAGCTGGATGTGGAAAGGAAAATGAAACAACAACGAAAAAAATTCAAGAAAAGAAAACTAGTGAACCATCCATAAACAATAAAATAGAAGTACCAGAGAGCCAAACCGAAGGAATGAGTAAATTAACCTGTACTAGAGAAGCGGATGCTGGAAGTGATATTGATGTAAATCTAGATTATGAAGTTTATTATCAAGGAGAATATATCCAAATATTACACTCAACGGAACAAGTAGTAACTGATAATCAGGAAACCTTAGATGAATATGAAAATGCTTATAAAGGAATCTATAAAAATTATGAAGGTCTAAAATACTATGATAATACAGTAAAAAGAACAGACAATAGTGTTACTAGTGACACTGTAATAAATTATGGTAAAATAGATATAGACAAATTATTAGATATTGAAGGCGAAGAAGATAATGTCATTAAAAATGGCAAAGTAAAGCTAGACGACTGGTTAGAATTTACAGAAAAATTTGGAATGAAATGTGAGTAATTCCAAAACGTTCAAGTAGTTCAACGGATAGAATCTCTTCCTCCGACGGAGATGATACGGGTTCGATTCCCGTCTTGAACACCATATTGTTATTGAAATAGTATTCATTATATGATAGAATACTCTTATCTGCCGATATAGTTTAGTGGTAAAACAGATCCTTGGTAAGGATCAGCGGACAGTTCAATTCTGTCTTTCGGCACCAGATTGATAGGAAACTCGAACTTTTTATTCGAGAGTAATAAATATTAACTAGAAGTATTGTCTAGTTTTTTTGTTATTTGAGAATGGAAGTGATGAGTATGGATGTTGTTAAGGAATTAGAATTTGATAAGGAAGTTTTAAAAAGGATTGAAATGATATGTAGATTTGCTTGTGTTAAGCCTATTATTAAACAAGGAAGTATTATTAATATCAGAGGAACTAACATTGCTTATGAGAATTTTAATTTCACTACTAATGATTTATTAGTTTTAGAGGGTACCAAGAAGATTGATGAACTCATCTATCCTGACAAATTGATGGAAAATATCCTAAGTTTAACAAATGCTCCAAGAGAGGAAATGAAGCAAATTATTGCTACCTATATTGATAATGTTGAGGTTAATAAAGTTGGAGATCACACAGAATTAAAGTATATTGAATACAGGAAGAGTTTTCTAGCTGATTTAGTGAACTTTCATAATGAATATGGTGTTCCTTGTAATTGGAGTGTTTTTGAAGATTCTGATGGTTCTAAAATAGCTATGAATCATGAAGGTAAAACACATGAAGAAGCACAAGAATATTTTGATAAACTTCAAGATACTATTAAAAATGATAAGCTAAAACTAAATTATTATGAAATTGAAGCAGATGATAAGTTAGAATATGTTGGTTTTATTCCTCATGGAGATTATGAAAAAGTATTAAGATTAATTGTTTTATCTGACTCAAAAAGATATGATGATAAAACATTAAGATTAGGTGTTATAACACTAGATATGGAAAGTGCAATCTTAAGTCGTATTGGTAAGGCAAAGGAGGCTAAAAATGAGTTGTGCCATATTTAGATGCAAGGGTATTAATACTTTAAGTGATTTATCTCAAATTGGCTCTCATAACCAAAGAACAAAAGAATCTTATAAATCTAATCCAAATATTAGAAAAGAAGATACTATCAATAATATTGAACTTGTTAAATGTGATAAAAAGTACACTGAAAAATTTTATGATATTACTAAGGATTACAGAGAGGAATACAATAAAAGACAAGAAAATATGAGATCTGATAGAAAGAAAAGTTTTTATCAAATGGTAAATGATTCAAAAAGTGTTGTTGCAGATGAAATGTTATTTACAAGTGATACGGATTTTTTTGATAAGTTAAGTAAAGAAGAAATAATGATATGGGCAGAAGAAACCTTAAAATTTGTTTATGAAGATTTAGGCTATAAAAAAGAACAAGTTATTCATGCTACTCTACACATGGATGAAACAACTCCTCATATTCATATTGTAGTTGTTCCTCTTATTAAAAAGTTTGATAAAAGAATCAATAGTGAAAAATATTGTATAACTAAAAAAGAATATATCAAGAGTAGCACCCACTTGTCTAAGCTACAAGATAAATATTATGAAAGATTAAGAAATAAAGGATTTGAGATAGAACAAGGAGAAAAAAATACAGGTATTAAAAACTTAACACCTAAACAATTAAAGGGTATTACTCGTATGTTAGATAAGAATTTAGATAACACAAAATATAAAATGAATCGTGAATATAATAATCTCCTTAAAACTATGAAAAGTGAAGCAAAAAAGATATTTAATCATAAAGTGGTATTTGATTATGATACTTACTTATATTTAATGGATTACTTAAAACAAGCTAAAGAAGCAATTAATAAAGTTTCAAAAAGTGAAGGATTATATAAAGAACTACAACAAGAGATTAAATACTATAAGGCACTATTAGCAGTCAATGACGGGAAAGATGCACAAATAAACTATTTGACAAACAAAGTTAATAAATTAGAAAATGATTATTCCTCATTTAAAAACTTTATTATCCAATTCTTACAAGCATTAAAAGATATTTTTAGAAACATTTTATTGTTTGGAAAAGACAAAGAAAAAGATATAGTTATAACTCAAATCAAAGATTGTTATGATAACAACTTATATAACGATTCTGATATTACTTATATTACAAAAGATACATCTAAAGAAAAAGAAATGATTGAAGAAAAGGACTACAATATTTTTTAATTCGTAGTCCTTAAATACTAAATGGTGTCAATTTAGTAAACACACTTGCACATTGACATCATCAATGAACGTGTGATAGCAGAATAGAAAAAAATTTTCCTTCTGCTATTTTAAAATAATAATAAATAGTGTATAAATAGTGTATAATATTTACAAACAGAGGTGGATTTTATATGGAAAGTTTAAACTTTGATTCATATTTTGAAAGTGCAGATAATCAATATTATGATTCTAAATTTATCATAACAATTTTAGAAAATATTTTTGGTACTAATTTTGATGATATTAAAAATACAGTTAATAGTGCTCAAGTTGTTGTTACTAAAGAGCAAATAACAGAGTTTTTAGAAAAAAAGTGGGAAGAGGAAGACCTAGAATTAAAGGAGAGAATCGAAAGCCCAAAACCTAAAAGAAGTGGTAATATTGCCAAATGGACTGATGAAGATATAGAAGCCTCTTCACAAGAATTTGTTGATGGCATAAGTGCTGGAAGATATTATTTTGAACCATATACTTTAGAATACTTTAATAGATATTCAAATATTGTAAGAAATAAAGCTCTTTTACTATTAAATGTTATAGAAAAAATTGGAAATAGAGATACTATATCTATTCAAGATTTAATTACTGAACTTGATATTCAATTGGATGGAAGTGGTAATATTTCAAAGGAAGACATTATTCGTTTAATAACTCCTACTGTATATAATATTGGAGAACTAAATGAGAAAATATCTAAAGCTAATGATTTATCAACTTATTTGACTTTTAAAATGTCAAAGCATTCTCTATATAAAGATGGTTGGTCTGAAGGAGAAATATATCCTTCATCTTCTCTTCAAGTAAAAAATTTATATTATGATCATGTAAGAGACAATGTATCATTATCAAGCGCTCAAAGAACTGAACTAGAGCAAGAACAAAGAAGAAGTATGAAAAAATTTGCAAAAATGATAATAGATTTGTAGATTTTATGATATACTATAGTCAGTTAATAAATTATTACTGACTATTTCTTTTGCTCAAAGAGTTGCTGTACTTCTCTCTTTCGGGCACCATTGGGAAATCTGTTCGAACTTTTTCGAACTTAATATATATTAATACCAGTTAATGATACTGGTATTTTTTATACCAACAGGTATTTTTGATACTTGTGTCAAAATACTTAGGAGATAAATAGAATGAAATATTTAGTTACAAAATAATAAGATTAGAGAATATTAAATTATTCAAAGAGCATGAAACTTATGAATAGCCTATGATGATTTTAAGAGATAGTTTATTAAAAATAGAAAAAGTTTTTTATAAGAATCAAACAAACAGGGGGAATAGTATCATGAAATGTTTTAGATCAACATCAATTAACACAATAGAAAGAGTTTATACTGAAGGTATAGTTCCTTCTTGTGGACGAAATTCTAGATTAATTGGTGATAATAGAAAAAAAGTATTTTTTTCAGAAGGTTTTCATGGTACAATTGCACTTTTAATTGATTTTAATATTGTATACAATAAAATAAAAAATAATCAAATGCAACTTTCTGACAATGAATTATACTCAAGAGTTATTAATTCAAAAAACATAAGGGAATATTTAGGAGAAGGAGTTTATTTGACATTTGATAGCGAAAAAGTAGTAAATGAAAATGAAAACAACGAGGTTGATGGATTTACAAGTGAAAAATAAAACCAGATTTGTTAGAAGTCGCAATGATTGAAAACATTAATGATGGAACTTTTTCATACTCAAGATTTGATGTAGTTCACTTTATGATGGCACAAATAAAGCCTGACGATATAAAATACAGTGGTATTAAATGGCCAAATATTGAATTGTATGAAAAAAATAATAAAAAGTCAGAAGAAGAAAAAATCAGAATAAATCAATCAAAAATAAGGCAATATTATGAGGAAAATCAAGAATTGATAAATAAATTTAGAACTAATCAATATATATTAGTATATATTCCATTAAACCAATTTATTAATGAAATATATACAAGTGAAGAAAAAACAGGAACGTTTCAAAAAGAATTAATTAAAAGAAGTATATAAAAGTAGCGTAAATTTAGTACTAATTTTTACTTTATTTGGTTATTTATATTAAGAAATTAATGCAAATATTGTATGAATCTCTATTTTATGAGAAGTTGTAGATAACTTCCTAAAAAGCGCCAAATTGATATCAAACCAAAACTTATTTTACGAAGGTTCGAACTCTTTATTTCAAATAAATATTACTATATATTTTATAAATAAGAATATTGAACTAAATAACATATACTTTTAAATTCGTATATAAATTTTACAGTACTTGACAATATTACGCTAAACAAATATAATTTAAGTAGTTAATTTTTAAAAAGCAATGACGGGCTTGGCAACCTAACAGCTATATACAAACCAAAGAGAACAAAGTATGGTGGAACAGCGTTATAATACGCCCATACAAATTTGTTCTCTTTTTGCTTTTATGAGGAGATGATTAAGATGGAAAAATTAACAATGGAACAGGTTTCTAGTTATTGTAAACAATATGGATTTATTTATCCAGGAAGTGAAATTTATGGTGGTTTTGCTAATACATGGGATTTTGGACCTTTAGGAAGTAGAATGATTAACAATATTAAGGATTGTTGGAGAAAAAGATTTGTTCAACAAAGAGATAATTCTTACGAAATAGATTGTGGTATTATAATGAATCCTAAAGTTTGGGAAGCTTCAGGTCATGCAAAATCATTTAATGATCCACAAGTTGATTGTAAAGAATGTAAAAAGAGATATAGAGCTGACAACCTTATCTCATCCGTTGCTCCAGATGTTAATCCAGATTTAATGACTTATGAAGAAATGAATAAATATATAAAAGAAAATATTAAGTGTCCTAATTGTGGTAAAAGTAATTTTACTGATTTAAGAGAATTTGACTTAATGTTTAAAACATATAGAGGTACAATTAGTGACCAAAAAATGGAAATATATTTAAGACCTGAAACTTGTCAGGGAGAATATATTAATTTTCAAAATGTTTTAAGAACAGCTAGAGAAAAATTACCATTTACTATTGCTCAAGTTGGTAAAAGTTTTAGAAACGAGGTAACACCTGGTAATTTCTTATTTAGAACTATTGAATTTGAACAAATGGAATTACAAACTTTTTGTAAGCCTGGAGAAGATGAAGCAATATTTAATTTTAATAAGGAACAATCAATGAAATTCTTAACTGATTTAGGAGTAAATCCAGAAAATTTAAGATTTAAAGACCATGACAAATTAGTTTTCTATGCAAGTGCAGCAACAGATATCCAATATAACTTTCCAACAGGTTGGGATGAATTATGGGGAATACATAATAGAACGAATTATGATTTAACACAACATTCTAAATTTTCAGGTAAAGATTTAAGTTATTTAGATCCTGAAACAAACGAGAAATATATACCATATATTTTAGAAACTGCCGCTGGTGTAGGAAGAATGATGCTTGTATTCTTATGTGATGCTTTAAAAAAAGAAATTTTGGATGACGGAAGTATAAGAGACGTATTAAAACTTCATCCCGCATTAGCTCCATTTAAAGTAGCAGTTCTTCCATTGATAAAAAAAATTCATAGCGAGAAAGCACATGAGATTTACAATAAACTAAATAGTTATTTTATGTGCACTATCGATGAAACTTCTACAATTGGTAAAAGATACAGAAGGCAAGATGCGATAGGAACACCTTATTGTATTACAATTGACGATAATACATTAGAAAACAACACTGTCACGTTAAGAAACAGAGATACAATGGAACAGACAACTATAAATATTGATGAAATTCCATATTATATAATAGAAAGAATGATGTTCTAAGTATTTATTTAAAGAAAATAAAGTAGACTTACCAAGGAATAGTATAATAATAAAAGATAATATCAAGTATTTAAAAAATGGATTTATTAGTGATGAATTAGTGGATGATAGAATAAATTACTTAAATAATAAGTTTGTTAAGTTCAATAAATTAAAATTTAATGAATTAATCTTTTCTCATAATTATAAATTATATAGTAAAAATGAATTAGATAAAATATTTGATAACTGTGTAGATATGATATTAAAAAAAATATCTGAAATTCATAATACAAAATAAAAATCAATCCATAAAAAGGATTGGTTTTTAATATTGAAAAAACTAAAAAAAGAAGTATAATAAGAAAACAGAAAGGAACTACTATGAATACAATAAATATTAACGAATTAAAAATACAATATGATGATACTATAACAGATATAAATAGAATTGCAAAAATCATAGAATTAAACCAATTGTTATTTGCAGATTATAAAAACACCACAATTTATCTTACAAATAAGAAGGATTATCATCAAGAAAATACTATAAACGTCTCAGCTTTTGACGAATTCTTTGATAATCGTCTAAAAACATTTTTAAACGACAAAGACTTCGCATCCTCTCTAGAAATTCCAGACTTATTACCAGCTCTATATATTCAACTACTAATAAGGCAACAACAAGAAAGAGAGATGACATTAGTACCATTAAATGAAAATATAACAGAAGATACTCTATGGTTTTTAATCAGTTGCAAATATTTTGATAAAGAAAAAGACTTTGATGAATTATCTCATTTCCTAAAATACCGAGATAATAAAGAAACCATCTTTCATTGGTTAAAAGAAACCCAAAGATTCAAAACATACAATTATCTATTAGAAATTGCCTCTAACTTTTTAAAAGAATATGATTTTTCCTTCTATAACAATATCGATAAAATCGTTTCTAAAATGACTGAAAAAAATTTAGACTACATTATTTCTAGACCCAAATCCAGCTTTCCTATGGAAACACTTTCTGCAAGTAAACTAGAAACACTATTTTTAGGATTTTTAGAAGAAATTAAAGCACCAAAAGAATGGAAAAAAATATATACAACTCTAAAAGCAGAAAATAGAATAATCTATGAAGAGGAAGAAGGAAACATTAACAATTCTAAAGTTTTTGTGGATGAAGACGGAATAAGAAAAATAAAAGTATCCAACGACGGCACAATAAATACATTTATTAATTTAGTTCATGAATTTACACATTACATATCTTATCAAAAAGGAATTCCACTATTTTCTATAATAGAGTTTCCTCCTATCTATTATGAAAGAGTAGCGGCACTTTATTTAATTAATATAGGATATGATGAAAACATAATAAATGAAGTAGTAAGAGATAGAAACGAAGGAAACCTAGATATTTATAAAAACTTAATAGAGTTTTTTATTGATATCTGTAGATTTAATAATAAAGGGCCAATAAAAATGGAGGATAAAGTAAATCTATTAAGAAAGACAACCGAAGCAGTACAACAAGCAAGAAGTATTTTAGAAGAATGTTTTAAAGAGAACGGAAAACCACTAACAGAATTAGATTTTCCAGTAGTCCAAAAGGAAACATACGAAGAAACTGTAGCAAAAAAATGTGATACCTATATATCAGGAATTGTACAATATGGTTTACTAGTCATAAATGGATATCAATATCTAATAGATAGTTATCTAGCAGATTCCCTATTAGAAAAAGAAGATTCAAATATACCAGAAAAAATGATTTTTATAACCGAAAACTTAATAAATTTTAATATCGAAAATGCAACAAAATATTTAGGAATTGAAAAAGCCTTTGAAAAAAAACAAAAAAAGAAAGTACATAATTAAAAAAATTAATAGTCTTATATCCCATAATAAACACTCATTGTAATTTATTACTCTTTGTGTTAATATAACACCAAAGAAAGGAGAATGTTCTATGAATAAAATATCAGAAAGAGCAACCCAAGAAAGATATTTTACTACAGAAAATACCAACACAATTTATAAAAGATTAACAGAAGAAACCGAAATATATATTTTGCCTCATTTAGGAGAAGAGCTTAATTATGGTATGGGAGAAGTATGCCTTGAAGAAAAAATTGAAGATAATAAAGCAACATATAAGTTTTACACGGTAGATAGAGCTTCTAAATTTGGTTATCAAGAATTTCACCAAGTAGAGGGTGCTATTAAACATTTAGTTTCCTATTATGAAAAAATGGAAATGGTTTCAGACCCTGACCAAATGTTAAATATCTTTTTTGAAACTCTAAATCTAAATAAGAAGGGAAAAATGAGGATAAAAAGAAACAGCACAGTATAAAATATATAGATAATAAAAAAATCCAATAGGTGAGAATATGAAAAAGTTTTTAATTCCAGCAATAATATGCCTTTTATGTCTTTGTGGATGTAATAAACAAGATAAATATGAAGGATTTGAGCATTATGATTTATTAAACAAGGATACATCATCAATGAGTTATTCTTTTTACAATGATAATAACCAAAAAGAAACATATATCGTAACTGACATTACACCGAAAAATAGTGAGGAAATTATTAACGGTCTTTTCTATGAAGTAGGAGAAAATGATTATATATTAATTGACTCGTTTAGTTCTTGCAATAATTCGGCTGATTATAAATCGGAAAAATACAACTATTTTTATAATAATAAATTATATATCATCAGATGTTCTGGAGGAACCGTATACGAATATACGTTAAAAGGTGAAGAAACAACAAAGAAGGATTTATCCTCACAAATAGTTGTATATAACGCTTCGATTGTAGATATAAAAAATGGATATATATACATAGAAGGAAAAGATAAAAATATAAAATGTTCACAAAAAACATACGAATGTAAAACAAATGAATAAAAAATAAAAATAATATAACACCAAAAACCAACAATTTGGTGTTTTTTCTTGAAACAAAAAGAAAAAAGGATTAAACTAATAAACAAAAAAAACAGCAATAAAAAAGGAGAAAAAAATGGCATTTATTGATCAATATATATCTACAGTAAAAAAGAATACCTATAAAATTACATTTTCAAAAGAGGATATAAAAATAATAAAAAAATATATTATTCATGAAAAAAATGTCAATCCTAAACCTTTAACCATGGATGACTTATATCTAATTCGAATTACCAAAGAAAAAAATATTCCCAGGAATATGACATACTTTCCTATAGATCATAGAAATTGTTATCACCTTATCAGAAATCCTTTTTATTTTATTCTTGGCTTAAAAGAATTTAACATGAAAGGATATGAAAATATTGATTTCGGTGGTGAAGTAGAACAAAATAGTATCGAAAAAAATAAACTAGTATCTTACTGGTACCGAGATACAAAACATTTCTCTATAAACGGTTTAGCATCGAACGTATATAACTTTTGCAGCAACAACCATATTTTTGATAATGGTGATTTTATTATCATGGAACCACTAAAAAATAGAATTACTGATTCAAGACTTGTCCTAATAAATCCTGTTGACACATTTTTTGATTTACATGATAGTGAAATGAAAATAGATGAGGATGCCATTTTAATTATAAATGAATCGTTATATCAAACATTAGATTCTAGTACTATAGAAAATATAGGAGATAGAAAAGTATTTCTTTTTAATGACAATGCTTCTACTGCAACTGACATTGTTTTATTGTCTTTAGGTGTACTACCACAGCATTCTGTGGATCAAACTAGATTAGAACCAGAATATTATTTTGTAGATAAGAAGGAAATAACAGACGAACAATATATAGAGGATTTTCAAAAGTTAATAGAAGAGGTAAGTCAAACATATCTACATCAATCTTATCGAAATCTTCCACCAGAAATTATAAAATGGCGAAAAGAACACTGTAAGGAAATGATAGAAGTTCCTGGAATATTGCATTCCGAAACACCATATTTTATGCAAGAGAGAAAAAAAGATGAACAAGCAAGAATAAAAACTTATCAAGATTACATGTTAGGCTTGATTCCATTAGTAACAGACAAAGTACCAGAAGAAAGTATAAGAACCGTAATAGCAACCATTGAACAAGATGTAAAAAAAAGAGAGTGTTTACCAATTGAAGAACAATTTCTTTCCACCTATCAAAAATGCGAAGATATATTACGAAATATTATATTAGACTTATCTTATCCAACATTTCAAAAATATACAAAAGAATTCAATCAAAAAAAACTTCAAAAAATCAATAAAAATAGAATTGGATAAAATAAAAAAGATATTATACAAGGAAAAGAACAAGTACTACTCGTAGATGATAAAACTCCTATTTAAAATTAAAAATTAATACAAGAAGATATAAGAAAAAATAATATAGTGTTATAATAAAAAGAAGAACAATATGACAAAAGAAAGAACAGAAAAAATACGATAAATAACCAAAATTAGTAAAAATAAAGTTTTTAGGAGAAAAAATGAAAAAATTATACTGGGATTTAACAACATTAATCAAAGATGAAAAAACATTGGATAAAAAAATAGAAAAAATCAACCAAAGACTTCATACTCTAAATCAAGAGAAAAATAAAGATTTAAATGCAACTCTTTTATTAAAATTACTAGAAGAAAAAGAACAAATAAAAGAAGAAAGTAACAAAATACTAATATATGGCTCTCTTAGGTATTATAAAAATGTAAATGATAACAATACACTTATTCTGAAAACAAAAGTAGAAGAGTTTAATAATGAAGTGGATTTAAAATTACAATGGATAGATGAAAAAATATTAAAGCTTGGAAAAGAAAAAGTAATAGAATGCTTAAAGAAACTAGAACCATTAAAAAAACATGAGTTTTATTTAAAAAACTTATTCCGTATGCAAGAACATAATATTCCAGAAGAAAAAAATAAAATCGTAAAAGAAAATAACAATAGCATCAACAAAAAAATTACCGACTACAATTCTTTCATTCAAAATATGAAATATAAAGAGATAATAATTAATAATAAGAAAATAGAATTAACACCAATAAACTATGTTAAATACTTACAATCAAGAGATAAAAACACAAGAAAAGAGGCATATCTAAGTATTAATGAAACCTATCAAGAGAAAAAAGAAGCGTTTGCTGACATCTTAGATACAATTTATCAATATAGAATAGAAAATGCCAAAATTAAAAATTATTCTTCTGTTTTAGAGCAAGAATTATTTGAAGAAAATATCGATAAACAAGTAATTAACACATTAATTAATTCTGTAAATAAAAACATTCCTCTTATCCAAAAGTATTTTAAAATAAAAACTTCTCTTTTAAATGAAAAATCTCCTCATCTATACGATTTAAATGTTCCATTAGACTTTAAAACAACAAAAAAATATACATTAGAAGAAAGTATAGATATCATAAAAGAAGCTTTAAAACCGTTAGGAAAAGAATATTTAAAAGTAGTTGATATACTATTAGACGGACATATTGACGCTGAGGTAGAAGAAAATAAGTATCAAGGACTAATCTTTTCTTGGCACACTTATTCCTTCTTAAATTTTAAAGGATCCTATATAGATATAAAAAACTTAATTCATGAATTAGGACACATCGTAAATTATTACTTTTCTATGAAAAAACAAACTTACTTTTATGAAGATAGTACGATATTTATCGGTGAAATAGCATCTATTGTAAACGAAATATTACTAAATCATTACCTATTAGAAAACGCCAAAACAAAAGAAGAAAAAATATTTTATTTAAGTAAAGAAATAGAAAACTATATTACTTCTGTCTTTAAACAAACCATGTATACAGAACTAGAACAAGAATTATATAGTATAAAAGAAAAAAAGAATCTATCTACAGATATATTATCAAATAGATATATAAATGTAATAAAAAAATATTATGGAGAAGATATAAAATATGATGATGTAGAAAGTATTAGTTGGGCAAAGATAGGACACTTATATCGTTTTTGTTATTACCCTTACAAATACGCAACTGGATTATTAATGGCAAGTACTGTAGTAAATTCAATTTTCTATGACAGCGCCTTAACCAAAGAAGAATATATTAATTTCTTATCTAGTGGTAGTAGTAATTATTCACTAGAGTTAATAAAACTTCTACATATCGATTTTTCTGATTCAAAAATAATCGACCAAGGCTTTCAAATACTACAAAAAGATATCGATTTACTATTCCAATTAATAGAAAAAGAATAGAAAATATGCTACAATGGAAATGTTTTGGAGGAAGTAGTATGAAGAAAAAGTCCAATTTATGGAAAAATATAAAGAAAACATGGCACTATATAAAAGGATGTAAAAAGAATTTAATAGGATATGCAACAGTAAGTGTTATCGAAGGAATTATTGGAGCAATTATTCCATTATTTACCGCACAAATTATTCTAGATATCACAGATAAAGCAATCAACCAATTAATTCTATCGGCACTAGCAGTTTTTGGAATAGAAATTGTTTTATATATTATGTATTATTTTAAATTTTTCTTATATCAAAAAATATATCAGAAAACATTAGTAAATTTACAAATAGCCATTGCTAGAGAAACACTAAAATTAGAAGTAAAAGAAATAGATAAAGCAGGATCTGGCCTATTTATTGATAGATTAAACAAAGATACCCAGGACATTTCCGCCATGTTTATGGAATATACTTACTGGACCTCTTATGTAATATCAAACATAGGAGTATTAGTTACCATATTAATATTAAATAAATATTTATTTATCTATGCAATAATCACTTCCTTAAGTATATTCTTAATAATGCAAAAACGTCTTAATAAACAATATCAAGTAGAAAGAAAAGTAAAGAAACTACAAGAAAAGAAAACAGGACTTACCAGTGAACTAGTAAGGGAAATTAGAGATATTAAAGCATTAAATGCCTCAAATACAATCTTAAATCAAACATCAAAAAGAATCATAGAAACATCAAACGAAGAAGTAAAAGCATTACGTATTAGAGGCCTTTACACCTATTTTGAAAATAATATGAGAGCAATTACAGACTTCCTTTTCATCATCCTTGGATGCTTCTTATATAGTAAAAACTTATTAACAATACCAACATTTGTAATTATTTATAATTATCAAACAAAAGTAAAGAATCTACTAATGGGTATTGCTCAACTATTAGAATATAACAAAAAATTTACAGTAGCTTCAGATAGAATCTACGAGGTAATAGAAGACAATACTTTTGAAAAAGAAAAATTTGGTACAAAAGAAATAAAAAAATTAAATGGAAATATTAAATTTGAAAACGTAAATTTCTCTTATCAACCAGATAATAAGATTATTAAAAATATGTCATTCGAAATAGAGCCAAACAAAAAGGTAGCATTTGTTGGAAAAAGTGGCTCTGGAAAAACAACAATATTTAATTTAATCTCTAGACTATATCATATTGATTCTGGAAAAATAGAATTAGATCATAATAATATTAATGATTTAAATCGTAATACGATAAGAAATAATATGTCAATCATTACACAAAATCCATATATTTTTAATTTTACTATAAAAGAAAATCTAAAACTTGCAAAAAGTAACGCTACGATGGAAGAAATTAGAAACGCTTGTAAATTGGCATGCATTGATGAATACATTATGTCTTTACCAGAACAATATGATACCCTAGTAGGAGAAAACGGGGTAATCTTATCTGGAGGTCAAAAACAACGACTAGCGATTGCTAGAGCTCTATTAACAGAAACAGAAATCATTTTATTTGATGAAGCAACTAGTGCGCTAGATAATGAAACTCAAAGCGAAATACAAAAAGCCATTGCTAACTTACAAGGAGAATATACAATATTGATTGTTGCTCATAGATTATCTACAGTAATTGATTGTGATAAAATATTTGTCGTAGATGATGGAAAAATCATTGCCGAAGGAACACATAAAAAATTATTAAAAACATCAGAGTTTTATAAAAACTTATATGAAAAAGACCTACAAGTATAAAAGGAGAAAATATGTTAAAGCAAAAAGAAGGAATAAAAATTGTTTTTAAGACAATTCTCCATATGTTAATATTTAATATAATTAGTTTTATAATATTTAATTTATCATTTTTCAATACTAAAAAAGCAGGGATAAGTGAAGGTTTATTTAGTAAAGGTATATATGAAATAAATATTTTAATATTTATAATATGTATATCAATTTTTATATTATCTTATACTTTTTTCTGGCAAGAATATTTAAAACAGGATTTAAAAAATCTTCATCAAAACAATAAGAAGTATATAATCATCTTTATTATTCTATTTTGCATATTTATCATTATTGAATTCATAGCAATAATATTTACAATGCTTTTAAAAGTAAACTGGGGTTATATTTCTAATTTTCCCGTTGAGGAAATCTATTTAATAATACTTATTTATCAACTAATTTTCCCAATTATTGATTTAGTTCGAAATAAATGAAATAAGACATAAAACTATAGAATTCATAATATTATGCGAAAAAAAGGAGAAAATATGTTAAAGCCAAAAAAATTAAATACAAATGACAAAATCGCTATTGTTAGCCTATCCTGGGGAGGACTAGGTGATAAAAATCTTATTCATAAATATTATATTGCAAAAGAAAGATTAGAAAATGATTTTGGTCTTGAAGTAATTCCTATGCCTAACGCCTTAAAAGGAACAGAATTTGTATATGAACATCCAGAATTACGTGCAAAAGATTTAATGTCAGCTTTCCAGGATGAAACAATAAAAGCTATATTTTGTGCTATCGGTGGAGAAGACACAATACGCATATTGCCATACATCGATTTTAAAATAATTAGAGAAAATCCTAAAATATTTATGGGATATTCCGATACCACTGTAAATCATTTCATGATGAATAAAGCAGGTTTAATATCATTCTATGGTCCATCCGTAATGTGTGAATTTGGAGAATATGTAAAAATGTTTGATTATACCAAAGAAGCTGTAAAAAATATTCTTTTTAAAGATTCGAAAAACCTAGAAATAAAATCAAGTCCTACTTGGTCAAAAGATTTTATCCCATGGAAAGAAGAAAATAAAAACATAGAGAAGATCTTAACCAAAGAAGAGCATGGATATGAAGTATTGCAAGGAACAGGAAAAATCACTGGAAAAATTTTAGGAGGCTGTATCGATGTATTTCCTATGATAATTGGAACAACTATTTGGCCCAAACAAGAGGAATGGAAAGATAAAATATTATTAATAGAAACCAGTGAAGATAAACTACCACCAAACTATTTAACATACTATTTAAGAAATCTAGGAGCAGAAGGAATATTAGATGAAATAAAAGGAATTATTATTGGAAAGCCGCAAGAAGAAAAATATTATGAAGAATATAAAGAAGTATATAAGAAGGTATTAAAAGAATATCACAAAGAAGATTTACCAGTACTTTATAACATTAATATAGGGCATGCCTATCCAACAGGCATCATTCCATTAGGAATAGAAGTGGAAGTAGACTTCGATAATAAAACAATAAGATTGCTAGAATCAGCAACCAAAGAATAATAAAAAAGGAGAAAAATATGAAAAAAGTAGCAGTAGTAACAGGAGCAAGTAGAGGAATAGGCAAAAGCATTGCCATAAAACTTGCCGAAGAAGGATACGAAGTAGTAATTAATTATAATCAAAGTGAAAGTGATGCAAAAGACACGCTAAAAAAAGTGAATAAGTATACCAAGGGAATAATAATCAAAGCCGATGTATCAAATGGAGAAGAAGTAAAAAAGATGGCTGAAAAAATTAGTGAGAAATACGATTGTATTGACGTATTAGTAAATAATGCTGGAGCAATTCTTCGTCCTGGAAACTGGGATAAAATTAGTGAAGAAAATTTCAATAAAACCTTAGATATTAATGTAAAAGGCGTACATAACTGTATCAACTATTTAAAGCCACTGCTAAATAAAGAAAAAGTAACACATATTGTAAATATAGCATCAACCGTAGGAGAAAATGGTGCCGCAGGGGTATTAGCTTATGGAGCAGCAAAAGCAGCAGTAATTAACATGACAAAATCTTTAGCCAAGGAATTTGCACCAAATATTACCGTAAATGCAGTTTCTCCTGGAAACATTGCAACCGATATGACAACCAGTGCTGGAGAAGAACTAATATCCTGGGTATGCGAAAATACACCAATGGGACGATTAGGAGACCCAGAAGAAGTAGCAGAATTAGTAGCATTTTTAGCATCAGACAAAGCAAACTTCATTACAGGACAAATAATTAATATCAATGGGGGCTATGCACTAGGAAATTAAATATAATATAGGGGGGAATTTTTCATGGGACAAAAAGTATATATCGAAAAAACCTGGGTAACAGGAGAAACTTGTCTTTATCCAATAACAAACCAAATAGAATACTTACAAGCAAAAAAATATATTACTAAAATCAGAACAAATTTTATTCAAAAATTACAAGAAGAAGGATATGAAATTACTTATGAAAAAGATGAAATCGATGATAATACTATTTGCTTAATAATGGATGATACCGCTATTTGCAAAGAACAAATCGATATCAGCGAATATAAAAAAAGGTTTGATCAAAAAATAAAAGAAGGTGCCGGTAGCAACTTTCATTATCCATATTCTTTAAGAATACCCGATTACTTTAATCATCCCTTTTTTCCAGCGGTATTTAAAAACGAATTAACCAATGGTGGAGAAGATAAATTTTTAATTGAAGAACAACAACAGCTAGACATAATAAAATCATTTTACGAACAATATCATAAAAATCCCAAATATCAGCATGCACTAGACTGTTCCATCTTTCAACAATATTTAGAAACACCAAGTAAATATAATACTTATTTAAGAGTGTTAGTTGCTGCCTCTGGAGATATCTTAGGAGCAAGTCTAAAATATTCCGCAAGAACCACAAAAAGTGATACATCAGGATTATTAGAACAAGTTTTCCTAAATCCTGATTCCAAATACTTCTTAAATGCCAAGAAAATGTTTAATTATTATTCCGGAGGAGAAAACATTTCTTTTTGCCAACCAAGATATTCGGAGGAAAAAACAAAAATATTAAAAGAACACGGAATAGACCCAACCAATCCAAAAGTCCCAGAAGAAGTATTCGATGTTTGCAAAAACATTATGGAAAACTGTCACAGAGAAATCGGAGTACTATGTGGAATAGACTTCATGTTAAATAAAGAAGATAATCATTGGTATTATCTAGAAAATCAAGCCTTTCCAGCCATTGAAGAATGGGCACAAACAAAGGGAATATCGATACCATCTTCTCATAACATAAAAGGATATTTAAAATATCTAGAATTAGAACTAGAACCAAGAAAAGAAGCCCTTACACTTTTCGCAAACAAAAAGAAAAATCAAGTAAAAGTAAAACAACCAAACAAAAAGAATTAATGATTAATTCTTTTTTTCTCTATAAGAATCCTCTTTCACTAAAATACAAGAATCATGAAAAACAGTATAATAATCTCTCACCTCATCACTAATAGTTTTACGATAAACAATTTCAATTACTGGAGAAAAAGAAAGAATCTCATACCTTTTACTAACTTTATAATGGGTAGAATCAAAAATTCCAGCCGTATACTGATATATTTCATAATCACCACAATAATAATGACTATTTTCATCAATCACATCCATCTTCGGAAAAGAAAAGAAAAACAGGAATTTTAAACCTCATTGTATCCATAGAAAAAGATAATACAACTATAGTTATGACTAATAGAAAAATGAAAAAAATGACATACAAAATCCCACTTACTTGAAACTCGGTAACAAAAAGAAAATTAAACAGTACATAATATAAAGAAATAAATAAAAGATAATATTTAGTAATAAATAAATGGAAATATTTTTTTACCATAATATTCCTCCTCATAATCAGTGTAAGACAAAGTAAGAAAAAATACACCCTACGAATCGTAGGATTACTACTTATCAATCATAAAAAAATATGATATGATTAAAATAGAATAGAGGTAAGATTATGAGAAAAAAGAAAAAATTAATAACGACTTTAGTAATCATCATTATAGCTGGAATTTTCTATCTATTTGAAAACTATCCCATAAAAGAATCAGAGAAAAATATTAATCAAAGAGTAGAAGAAGCTCCAGTTACTGCAGAAAACAGACTAGAAGTAACTTTTCTAGACGTAGGACAGGCAGATTCCATTCTAATAGAAAATGAAGGTCAATATATGCTAGTAGACGCTGGAAATAATGAAGATGGTCCAAAATTAGCAACTTACTTTAAAGAAGAGAAAATTACAGATTTTAAATATGTTATAGGAACTCATCCACATGAAGATCATATTGGAGGGTTAGATGATATTATAAATAATTTTAATATTGAAAATTTCTATATGCCAGATGTTGTAACCACAACAAAGACTTTCGAAGATGTTTTAGATGCTTTAGAAAATAAAAACGTAGCTTTAACCATTCCAAGCAAAAATGACACATTTAAATTAGGAGATACAAACATAAAAGTATTATATGTAGGTAAAGATGACGAAACAGACTTAAATGACACATCCATTGTATTAAAAGTAACTTATCAAAATGTAAGTTTTTTACTAACTGGTGATGCCTCAACCAAAGTAGAGGAAAATTTAGATAGAAAAGATTTAGAAAGTACGGTATTAAAAGTAGGACATCATGGTTCTTCAACCGCAACCAACGAAGAGTTTCTAAATTTAGTAAACCCAACCTATGCAGTAATATCCGTAGGAAAAAACAATCAATACGAGCATCCTCATAACACAGTCTTAAACACATTAGCATCCCATAATATAACAACGTATCGTACCGATGAAGATCAAACCATAGAAATGATTACGGATGGAACCAATATCGAAATAAACACAAAAAGAACAGATACAAACGGGTAGGTGATAGAATGTATGCTATTGATAAAATTGAAGGAAATTTAGTAATTGCTGAAAACATAGAAACCAAAGAAAAAATAACGGTAAAAAAACAGGACTTTCCTTTTGCTATCCATGAAGGATTACTATTTTCCAAAGAGAAAGACTCATACGTTCCAGAAGAAGAACAAGAAAAAAATCGTCGTAATCAATTAAGAGAAAAAATGGAGAGGTTAAAACGCCATGAGTAAGAATAGATATATATTACCATTCAAAGGAAAATGGTATGTAGAATATGGCGGAACCAAAAGAAAAAATTCTCATTCATGGAATATCATCGGTCAAAGATACGCATATGATTTTGAAATAAGAAAAAACAATCTACCATATCATAATGACGTAACAAAAAATGAAAATTACTATTCCTTTTTAGAAAATGTCTACGCTCCTGCCGATGGCTGGGTAGTAGTACTAGTAAATAAATATGAAAATACTCATATTACAGAAGACAGAAAAATTATTTGTGATTGTGACGATGCCAAGGGAAATTATATTATTATAAAACATAACAATGGAGAATATAGTACCATTTGCCATTTTGAAAAGGACAGTTTTCTAGTAAAACAAGGAGATTTAGTAAAAGAAGGGGAAATCTTAGGAAAAGTAGGAAACAGTGGTAATACACAAGGACCACACATCCATTTTCAAGTACAATTAGGAATTGATCCCGATAATAATAAAGGAATTCCTATCACTTTTAAAAATGCCTATGAAAATGGTAAAAAAAGAAAAACTATTGAAAAAGGAATAGAAATAGAAGGAAAATAAAATGACAAAAATAGAAAATTATAAAAATCAAACCATAGAAGACACAGAAATAAACGAAAACTTTGAAGAATTAGAAATTACAAATAGTACTCTAAATAAAGTAGACTTTCAAAATACAACGTTTAATTATCTAGAAATAAATAATAGTAAAATAAAAAATAGTGTTTTTGCAAATATAAATCTAGCAAACCAAAGCTTCTATAAGACAACTTTCGAAAACAGCTCCTTTCTAGGAACAAATTTTTCAAATGCCTTTTTAAAAGAAGTAGAATTTATAGACTGCAATTTATCTTACGCTACTTTTTCTATGGCAGAGTTAGACAAAGTAACTTTTAAAAACTGTAATCTAAAAGAAGCTTCCTTTTATAAAATGAATCAAAAAAAATTACAATTTGAAAATTGTAATCTAGAAGGAATCGATGTATTTGAAACGAATCTTGAAAAAATAGATATCAGAACTTGCAATATCAATCACATAAAAATAGATATCCCTAGTATGAAAGGTTTAATCGTCAATGAAACCCAGGCTCTTGCTTTAGCAAAGTTTTTACAAATCACCATAGAATAATTGCGAAATGAAAAAAAATATGATAAATTACAATAAGGAGTAAGAATATGAATTATATAGATATAAAAGTATATAAATACATCCTATTTTTTATTCTAATTCCATTAAGTATAGTAATAGCAATACGAATACTTAACTGTTTTCTAAATAAAAAATACAATAACTATAAAAAGACTCTACAAATAGTAAAATCTTTAGGAATTCTTTTTACTACTTATTTTATATACGCACTATGTCTATCGATAAATGAACTTATTCTATTAAAAAAATATCGTGGATTTTCCGATACAAAAATAGGAATTGTTTTGTGGATTTTATTACCAATCATTCCTTGTATCATTTCCATTTTTACATGGAATAAATATAAAGAAACCAAAGGAGTTCAAAATGAAAACAGAAAAAAATATAATTAAAGCCTATATTATTATTGTTATATTAAGTTTACTAATCATACTACCTCCAGTTTTTAGAGCGTTTTTTCCAAAGCAAAAAACAGTAATAGGAGAAGACCAAGGAAACATCACCACCATCAATTGTACAAAAGATTACCATACGGAAAAAATTTCGGAAACCGTGGAAATTCGCTATATTGATTCAAAAATAAAATACACAAAAATTATTTATAAACTATCAACTAATACGAATCAAACAACCGAAGAAGAGGATTTAACCCCATCAAAAGAATTAGCTTATTTCAAAACACTAAAAGATATAGACATAAAAGAAAATGAAGGTACTACGACGGTTACAATTACAAACAAAACGATTAAGGAAAATAAAGAAGAAAAAAATCTACAAAAAAATTATTTTAATGAGCAAAAGATAGAACAAAAATTATATTTTGCAAACAGAAACTTTAATTGTACTGAAACAACTACATCTTAGTATCTTTCACTTTTTCAAAAACTTGATTCTTTACGTGATAAATATGAATATCTTCACGTTTGAAATCAAACTGCTTTAAAATAAAATCGCTTTTTTTACAATCGCTAACAAGAAACTTTACCTTAGATAAATAAAGTTTCTTTTTTGTTTTAAGATTCAGTTTATGAAATGCATTTTCTAGATTATTGCCATCGCTTTGATAATATTCATACTCGTAATTAATACCACTATCTCCTTTAATAGGAATGATTTCTTGAAAATACAAGTTTATCTCTTCACCACAGGAAACTCCAACACCACGAATAATAGCTAAGTCATTTAATTCTACATATTGGGGATTCCCAAAAATAATAACTGGTAAAAGCAACAAAAAGAAAACAACAATCGTTTTAATTATTTTCATAAATTCCTCCCACGAACAACATTATCCGTAATATACGAATTTCTTTTCTTTATTTTTTCTTCTTTTCGAAGGAAAGAATCTCTCCATTCATTCTTATCCAAAGGATAAAGAGGGGATAAATAAGAAAACCCAAAACTTTTCATAGAAATAAGTTTATAAAATAAGAAAATAGCTCCCACTAAAACACCATAAATACCAAAAAATGCAGACAAAAGCAAAATACTAATTTTATAAAAACGAATAGCATTTACAAGTTCATTTGATGGAAAAATCAAAGCTGCAATCGAAGATATCGCAATAATAATAATCATAATAGGAGAAACAATCCCCGCACTGACCGCCGCATCTCCTAAAATAAGTCCACCAAGAATAGATATCGCACTACCTGTCGTTGCTGACATCCGAATATCAGACTCTTTTAAAATTTCAAAAGCGATAATCATAAACAAAGCCTCAATATAAGCTGCAAAAGGAACAAACGTACGTCCAGCTTTTAAAATAAGCAGGAGTCGGTAAGGAACCAAATCATAATTTCTCGTCGTAACCGCAATATAAATTGCCGGTAAAAAAATCGCAACAAAAAAAGCAATCACTCGAATTACACGAATAAAAGTAGTATTACTATTTTTCTGATAATAATCATCTACCGTATGAAAATAATCAATAAAAAAACTAGGCAATATCAAAGCATAAGGACTTAAATCCGTAATAATTACTACTTTTCCTTCCAAAAGAGCCATAGAAGCACGATCTGGTCGTTCACTCATCATAACCGTTGGAAATAAAGTATGATCACCTTCCAAATAAGACTTTAAATAACTAGAATCAATTATCCCATCAATGTTAATTTTCTTTAACTGTTGACATATTTTATCCACCAACTCATCTTTCACAATTCCCTTCATAGATAAAACAGTAACTCGTGTTTTGGTATAACGTCCAATCTCCATGTCACGAGATTCCAATTTCGTAGTTTTAATTCTTCTACGAATAAGACCTAAATTAGAATTAAAATTTTCTGTAAAACTATCTTTCGGACCAGTAATAGACAACTCACTTTGAACAGATGTAACTCCACGATCTAAAATAGCTCGAACTTCAATGGCATAAATTTTATTCTTATAAATTAAAGCAACAAATCCCTGATTAACAAACGAAAAGATATCTTTCTCTTCAATCGGTATAATATTAGCCGCTGGAATCTCACTTTCCAATCGCTTCAATTCTTTTTTATTTAATGCCACCAATTCTCTTAAAATAAAATCATTAATCATAGAAGTATTACATAATACCTCATTAAAAACCAAATGTACATAAGTATTAGATACATGAACTTTTTTTATTTTATAATCTTTCGAAACAGAAATGGCATTTTTTATTCTTTGTATTAAAAACATACGATCACCAATATTAGTATGTTATATTTTATAAAAAGTATGTGTTATAATGAAATAGAGGTGAGAAATTTGACTGTACAAATTGAAAAATTAGATCACTATGGACGTGGAATAACTAGAATAAACGATAAAATATGTTTTGTAGAAAATGCATTACCAAAAGAAATCGTAGAAATAAAGATAATAAAAGAAACCAAAAAATATTTTTTAGCAACTACCACAAAAATAATAAAAAAAAGCGAAGATCGAACAGATATTCCTTGCCCATACACAAATCAATGTGGAGGATGCAATCTAGCTCACTTATCTTTTGAAAAAGAAAACGAATTTAAAACAGAAAAAGTAAAAGAAATAATGAATAAGTTTGCTAAAATAGATTCGAAAATAATAAAAGAAATCGTTTATGACAAACCATATCACTACCGAAATAAAATTACTCTTCATACAAATGGTAATAAAATAGGTCTTTATCAAAAAGAAAGTAATACTATTACACCTATAACAAAGTGTTTATTATTAAATGATAAATTAAATGAAGAATTAGGAAATATCAAGCCAAAAACCAAGAAAGATATTATATTAAAAATAGGAAATAAAACAGACGAAATATTATCTCCAACAAATAAAAATAATTATATAATATCTTATATTGGTAATAAAAAATACAAGATATCAGAAAAATCCTTCTTTCAAGTAAATAGCGTAATTACAGAAAAATTATATGAAGAAATAAAACGAATTATCCAAGATAAAAAATCTAAAAATGTTCTAGATTTATACTGTGGAACAGGAACAATAGGCATTTATATTCATGAATGTGTAGACAAAGTATTAGGAATAGAATCCTGTAAAGAGGCAGTAGAGGATGCAAATGATAACAAAGAATTAAATAACGCTACAAATTGTACATATAAACTAGGAAAAGTGGAAGATTTAACAACAGAATTAACAAAAGAATATGATACTGCAATTATAGATCCTCCAAGAAGTGGACTACATAAAAATGTAATAAAAAAATTACTAGAAATCACACCGAAAAATTTAATTTATATCTCCTGTGACCCAGTAACCCTAGCGAGAGATTTAAATCTATTAAAAGAAAAATACGAAATAGAATACATAAGACCATATAATATGTTTTCAAGAACATATCACGTGGAATGTTGCACAGTACTATCCTTAAAAAAAGGAAAGAAAGAAGAAGAGGTGAAAAATGGAATATATAGGAATTGATATCGGTGGAACAAATATTAGAATAGGAGGAATAAACAAAAAAGAAGAACTAATTTTTGAATACAAAGAAAAAACCAAAGAAAATGTTACCACCGGTGATGATTTATATGAAAAAATAAAAAAGCTAATAAAAATGGTACCAAATTTTAAAGATTACAAAGCAATTGGAATTGGTTCCCCAGGTTCCATCAATAAAGAACTAGGACAAGTAATCACTTCAAAAAATTTAAGTATTTTAAATAATTATCCCTTAGTAGAAAAACTAAAAAAAGAATTTAATAAACCAATATTTCTAGAAAATGATGCCGTAGTAGCTGCCCTTGCAGAAGCAACCAAAGGAAAAGGGAAGAGCAAAAAAATTGTTTGTTATATAACAATAAGTACCGGAGTAGGTGGAGGAATAATAATCGATAAAAACATATATCCAGGAAGTAATAACCTAGGAACATTCTTTTCCCAAATTATATTAGATGGAAAAAACACTACTAATGGTCTAATAAGTGGTACAGCACTATTAAAACAAACCAAAGAAAAATTAGATAAAAATATAAAAAATGCAAAAGAATTATTTGAGTTAGAAAAAAATCACAATACAATTGCCGAAGAAATAATAAAAGAGTTCAAAAATAATTTCACAACACTATTATTAAATATTTCATCCATAATAAACCCAGATATCATTATTTTAGGTGGAGGAGTAATGAAATCAAAAGATAGATTTTTATCCGAAGTAATTGAAAATTTTCGAAACAAAGCACATCCTCAAGCAAAAGATACCATCATAGAAACAGCACAATTTAAAGAACCTGGTATCATTGGCGCTGCCTTACTAGCAAAAACACTATATGATAGCTCAGAAAGGAAAAAATAATATGCGAAAACTTACAAAAAGATATATCATAACATCACTAGAAAACTTAAATCTAAGCATACCAATAAGATATGAAAGATACTATATAA
>CALVRR010000002.1 GCA_944358705.1 uncultured Bacilli bacterium | reverse complement strand
AGTTCATAACAAGCATCATAATAGGCATCATAAAACTCATGGCACGATTAATAAATAAGTTAACTTTAGTAAGACGGTTATTTGCTTCTTCGAATCTTTCTTCTTCATGACCTTCATTAGAAAAAGCACGAATAACTGGAAGCCCAGATAAAATTTCACGAGTAACTAAGTTTAATTTATCGATTAACTTTTGTACTCGATTAAACTTAGGCATAGCAATCGCAAACAATACAATAACTACTGCTAAAATAGAAAGAACTGCAATTGCAATAATATAGGTCATGTCCGCATTTGTATTCATAGCTTTCATAACTCCACCAATACCTATAATTGGAGCAAAGAAAACAACACGGAACAAGAACACAACAACCATTTGAACTTGTTGAACATCGTTAGTAGTTCTAGTAATCAAAGAAGACTGTCCATAAGTCTTAATCTCATTTTTAGAAAATCCAACGACCTTCGTAAATACTTTATGACGAAGTGTTTTCGCAAGTCTTGCAGCCATACGAGAACCAATAAATACAATTAGAATACCATCCGCCATAGCAGCAAAAGCTATTCCTAACATAATAAGTCCAACTTTAAAAATATACATAGTTTGAATATGATCGGTATCAACACCAATTCTCTGATATTCCGTTTTTACATAACTAACAGCAGCTTGATCAACAATAGTATCTGGAATATCTTTAATCTTTTTATCAATATCCCCTAACATCTTTTCTCGAGCAGAACTATCCATCATACGAAGGGCTTGATACAAATCAACACCCTCAGGCAAATCAAAAGAAACGACATCTCCATCTGCAGATTTTTTCTGTTCTTGATTAGCATAGCTAACAATTAACATAGGTCGAGCCATAATAGAACTAACCTTATCAGTATTGGTATCTTCTTTTAACGAATAAATACCTTCACCTTTATAAGTATCTGTCTTTTCATAATGATTTAAGATATACTTTTGATCTTTATCATCCATAAACAAAACTAACTTATTTAAGGTATCTTCGCCTATTTTCTCAATCGAAGCATTTTCAATTCCACCCTGTTGTACACCGACATTAACTATTTTAGACGTATAGTCTGGTAATGTTAAATCTAAATAAGCTTGTACAAAAAGTAATAAGATGATTGCTAAAACAGAAAAAATAGAACTTTTCAAATACTTAAAAACTTTTAACATCCTTTCTCCTCCTTATAAATTCCATAACATAGTATATTAATCTTATTTTCATATTGTTCCCTAATACCAGAAATATTATTACTTTTTACTGCTTCAGTAATACTAACAAATAAATTATGCATAAATAAATGAAAAACAAATTCTAAATCATCCGAACGAATATGTTCCGTAGAAATAAAATCTTGTACATAAAGAAATAAAGCATGTCCCGGTCTTTCAAACCTCTCTCGATAAATATTAAAATAAATAAATATATTTTTTAAAAATCTAGATAACATATAAGCTTCTATTTCTTTTGTAAAAGTATCATAAAGCATTAAAAAAGAAGTTCTAATATCTCCTCCACAAGAAACAAATACTTCCTTAGTCAAAACAAAAACTTTTTTCTTATTTAATTCTAATAAATAACCAAACAAATCGTCTTTATCTACAAAATAAGTATAAAAACTCCCCCTAGAAATTCCTGCGTTTTGAATAATCTGATTAATAGAAGCATCGGTATAAGATACTCTAGAAAACTCATTCATGGCAGCATCTAATAATTTTTTTTGTTTACTAGAATCTAAATTTAAAAATGTTTGACTAGGCATGGTATCACCATCCTCACTTTTGATATGACAGGTTGTCATACACTTATCCATTATATATGACACCCTGTCATTTGTCAAGCAAAAAAAAAGAACAATTAAGTTCCTTTTTGAAAAACAGCACCATTCTCTTTATTTTGAGGAGAAGGAACCGAATAATTTTCCTGACGTAACAAATGATAAACGTTTTGATCAAACCCATCTGGTACTTCAAAAACATTTCCTCTCATATCATTAAGTCTTGAAAAAACATGATAAGCTTGATAACTCTGAGACAAATTTCTAGTATATAGTGATTTTACATTTTCAAAATAATCTCTTTTTGAAGAAGATAAATGACCATCCTGTAATTTCCTAGAAAGCTCTATACAAGAATTATAATCATCACTCATACTAAGAAAAAAATCTTCCATCGTCCAGTTTAAGACAGTATCTGTAACAATAAGATCTAATTCTTCCAAAGATACGCTATTAGCAACCAACTTTACAGAACGAACCATATTCTTTCTTAACGAATCATTTTTCTCCATAAGTATTCCCCCTTCGTATGAACTATAATAACATAAACTAGAAAAAAACAAGAAAAACTAAAATTTAATTTTAGTAGAAATAGGACAATGCTTAAGATATTTCGCTTTTACAAGACCAGTCTGTCTAGTTGTATCAGAATAAGACATATCACTAGATAACAAAATAGAATATCGATCATCTTGAAGTTCAGCAGAACTAGAATGAAAATAAGAGGAAATATCCGTTAAACTACAAGCATCAGAAAAATTTACCAAATCTTCTTTCGAAGGAAAGCTACCACCAACAATTTGATATTTTGTATACGATAGATTCTCAGGAACACAGAAAGATTGATAAAACTCCTGAAACCTTCCTAATTCTTTCTTTTTCGTCAAAGAAACGGAAAACAAAGATAAATAATGATTAGCTTCAGGAACAACAACAGCACTACCAATACCAGGAAAAGAGACCCAGTCAACAACATTATACTCTCTTGGTATTAAAATAGCCGAAGCAGTATCAGAGTCCATATATACGCGAAACGAAGAAGATCTATCAATCTTTCTCATCCTAGACTCTAGACCATCTCCTTGCAATAAAATAATAGGAGAATGTTTTCTCTCACTATGAAGATAAGATGATGCAATTTTCATCATCTCCTGTTCTTGAGAAGCTCTTTTTCTAGCACAACAAAGCTTTTTCGGACCAGTAAAATCCATACTCACAATATTTATTTTTTTCATATCATCACCTATAAAATATTATTACTAAATACAAAAAACAATGCTATTTATAAGAAACTCTAGAACCAATAGGAGAATTTTTTAAAACCATCCGTTTTACTAAGTTATCTTCTTTTTTAACATCTGTATATCCAATCGCATTAGATAATAAAATAGTATGAACGAATGAACTTTGATAGAAAGAAAAATCCCCCTCTTCCAAAGACAAATCCATCAAATGATAATTATCAGTAATACTATCAACATCTTTCCTAGATGAAAAAGTTCCACCAACAATCTGATATTTAGAAAAACTTGGCGAATAAGGGTTTACACATTTTCCAAAAATATCCGAAAACTCTTTCGCTTTCTTAGAATCCGTTACCATCACCGAAAATAGTGTCAAATAATCCTTTTCCTTAGTAGGAATAACAACACTATTACCAAAGTCAGCCACATCACCTAAAGCTGCAATATGAAGCTTAGTTTCATCTCTAAGTGTTAAAATAGCCGAAGGATTATCACTAGCCGCATAAAATCTATAATTTAAATGACGAGCTAACCTAGACCCAATAGCTTGTGCATCCCATCCTTGTAACATAATAACCGAAAAAGGTTCCTTAGTAGTAGCAGTATCATTTTGAATCCAAGAAAAAATACTCTCTACTCTCCCCTCAACACTTCTCATCTTTCTTGAACAACGAAAGATATTATTAGAATTTTTCAAATCCATACTTAAAATTTTTAATTCTTGCATAATGCCTCCATAATTATAATTACTATTATACCATAAAAGAAAAAGAAGTATCAAAATACTTCTAACTTTTCTTCTTTCCATTCTTCTTCGAAAAATGATAAATAACAAAAACAACAAAACCAAGAACTAAAAGAATTAAAATAATATGGGAATATTGACTCATAATTCCTTCAATTTTTTTCCAATTTTCTCCTACCTTACTACCTAGAAAAAGCAAAACAGTATTCCAAATAAAAGAACCCACGGTAGTATAAAGTAAAAACTTACCCATAGCCATTTCACTCATTCCAGCAGGAATAGAAATCAAACTACGAACAACAGGAATAAATCGACAGAAAAAAACTGTTTTATTACCTTTCGCATCAAACCAACGATCCGCTTTTTCAATATCACTAGCCTTTAATCTTAAGACCTTTCCAACTTTCCCAGAAACAATTCGTTTTAAACGTTCTTTATTTAATATCTTTCCTACATAATACAAAACAATAGCTCCAACCACCGAACCTAAAGTGGAAAAAATAATCATAATTGGCAAGTATAGCTTTGTATAAGTAGTCATAAATCCACCAAATAATAAAACAACTTCAGATGGTATGGGAGGAAAAATATTTTCTATAAAAATAAGAAAAAAGATTCCAAAATAACCAAACTGATTCATAATAGATATAACAAACTCTTCCATAAAACCTCCTAAAAAATAAAATTTTCCTATTCATTATAACATATTTTTCTTCTTCAACCAACAAGCAATAAAGAAAGAAATTAAAAATGAAAAAATACAAACAATTAAAAATGAAAATTCACTTTCTCCAAGGACCCCCAGTGGAACATTCATTCCTAAAAAAGAAGATATCATAGTAGGAATAGAAAAAACAATCGTAATTCCTGCCAAAAACTTCATAATTACATTTAAATTATTAGAAATAATAGACCCATAAGTATCCATAGTAGAATCTAAAATATCACGATAAATTGTAGATGCTTCAATACACTGCTTATTTTCTATAATAGCATCACCAAGTAAAATTTTATCTTCCTCATACATCTTAAAAACCTCTTCACTATGTAATCGCTCCAAAACCAAACTATTGGCGTGTAAAGAAGTAAGAAAATAAACTAATGTTTTCTGCATATTTAAAAAATTAATTAACACTCGGTTACTAGTAGAATAATATGTATTTTTTTCCATTTTTTGAATATCTTCATCAATTAAACCAAGAGTATTTAAATAATACTCAGAAGACTTTAAAGAAATTTGAATCAAAAAACGATTTTTCTTATACGTAAAAAAAGTATCCACTTCTCCATTAGCAAATTCTTGCATAAACTCATGTTCCTTAAGAGATACTGTAACAATATGTAAACTATCACAAATAATAATACCCAACGGATAAGTAATATATTTGTTTTTAATGGTTTTATCTTTCATATATGGAACATCCAATACAACCAAGGTAGCACCATCTACTTGTTTAATTCGAGGAAGTTCTTTTTCAACCAACACCTGAGAAATCAAGCTACTGGGAATATTTAATTTAGAAGATACCATTTTTATCTCTTGCTCCGTAGGATTAATCAAACGAATCCAAGTATTATCTTCCATTTCTTTACAAACAGTAACTTTTGGATTATCCATATCATTTTTATATATCTTTAACATATAACACCTTCTTACTCTATCTTATATAGAAACTATAATATGAAAAAGAATAGATGTCAAGAATAGGAAAAATAAAAAGAAATCATTATAAACAGCAATAACTTCTTACTTCTTCGTACCCAAAACTTTTTTAAATGTATGAATACCTTTCCCAATAACAAAAGCATCAATCCCATCCAAAATAGTAAAGCCTTCAGATACTGGATACACTTCCTGATGAGAATTTTCAAAATACTTATGAAAAGTATCATTCGAAACATCCGCTTCTTCTCTTCGAACATAATGCAATTGATTCGACTGCACCTGATAAGTTTCTATAACCTTTTTTGTAATTTGAAAATTTTCTCCATCTTCAAAACAAAATTCATCATCCAAAGGAAAAGAGGTATGTTCTTTAGAAAAATGACTGATACACAACCTTTGGTGTTGCAAAGAAATAAATACAGAATCAACCGTAATATCCCCCTTATGTACACTAGAAAACTTTTCTACGATAATTTTATCTGGTTGATAAACAATTTCCCGATTCGAAGCCTTACGTAACGAAACCCCTCTACTATTTAAAATACGAATTAAAAAATCTTCTTTTTCCATACAAACACCTCAATTAAAATATAGTGCACCATAAATAATAACAAAAATCAGTTTATTAATTACCAAAAATGTAATATTTCTTCCTCGATAGAATGGATTTGAGTTTTTTCTTTAATTACTTTTTTGTTTTTTTGGCAAATTAAGTTTTCTATTTTGCTTATATAGGATTTCCAATTAGAAAGTTGTTCTCCTTTAATGTAATTGTCTATTAATATATTATATATATCTTTGGTAGATATAGTTATCTCAATAAAGTTTTTTATTCCGTATTTGTCTTTATCATATGTGTATCCAAAGTAGTTATAATGTCGCTCGTGTGTTTTTATTTTTTGTATAAAATTATATCCAAAATAAATTATTGTTCTTTTTTGAACTGTAATAATCCATTGATTAGTAAACAATGTGTCTTTATTATTCCAAAATTCTATCTTTTTGATTTGTTCTAACAGATTATTCTTTATTAGATATTTTTTAATTTTTTTTAGATTATAATAAGATTGAAAAGAATCTTTTATACCCCTGGTTATATTTACGATATTCAAAAATACAATAAACACAATTAAAATATCTTGAATCATTGGTATAAGATAGTAAACTATAATTGCAATTATATTAATTACAATGGTCTTCATTATTATTTTTATCAAACATTTTTGAACCTTATTATAACAATTGTCAAATTCTTTATTTTGAACCATATACTCACCTTCTAAAATAATTAGATAAAATAATTCTTCGAAAACTATAAAAAAACATATCCATACTATGATAATAACATATAAACAAAAAAAATCAATCCAAGAAAGATTGATTCCTAAAACTCGATTTAATAATCGAATAAATTACAAATGGTACCCTGTACGGGGTTCGAACCCGTGTATACTGCCTTGAGAGGGCAGCGTGTTAAACCACTTCACCAACAGGGCAAATAAGGTCAACTCAATGACCATTTAATAATAACACAAAGTATTGTTTTTGACAATAGAAAATATTAATTTTCCTCGTGAGAATTTCTTAATATTTTTCTAGAAGGTTTACTTTTACGAACATATTGAGGACCTAGATCACAACAACCAGGATTACACAAAGAATATTCCTCGGATGTTAAAAACTCTTCTTTTGCTCCTTGAGTATTAAAGTTATGAGTAAGACAATCAAGGTATTCCAAATCAGAAATAGGAAACTCTGCCATAGGGGGAGTAGAACACAAATTAGAAGAAACTTTTGGTTTTGGAAAATGACCATCCGAATAGGAAGAACTGTTTTCAAAAACAAAAAACTTTCTAAAAATAGGATAATTGCGAAACTCTAACTTCAACGCTTCCAAAGCACGAAACCCTGCGCCTTCATCATAACCACTACTTAAATATCTTACTAATTTATGATAATAAGAACTATTTTCAGAAAAATATTGTCCTAGTTTATCAACCTCTCTATTTTCTAAAGCATTCTCTATTTTTTTCCAATATTTATAAACAAGATCATTCTGAGGTAACAAAGACAAAGTCTTATACTTCTCCTCCACCAACACCGTTTTTTGCTGAATTTCTGAAATCAAGGAAGGAAAATCTTCTCCATGTAAGTCATCTTTAAAAATAGTTTTAATAAAATAAGAAGAATTCTGATAATTATTAAAAACACGAATAGAAAAATGATTTTTTTCTTGATAACAAGATGGTAAGTGTTGTGAAAACTCACTCCGATAAAAGCTCATAGTAAAAGAATCAATATCCTCTAACTGTTCGAAAGAACACCCTGGAATAGTAATAAACTCTTCCTCTTGAAACGAACTAGTAGCATATGGATAATAGATAGAACCAACCAATTTATATTGAAATTTCTTCCTAGCCATAAATACCCTCCCTACTTCAAAATATCTGACATCATAAAATTATTTTTGAAAAGATGAACTTAATTGTAAAACTTTTTGAAAAGAAAGATCACTCGTATCAACGGAACGAATAAACGTACAATCTTGTCTTCCCTTTTCTACTTCCGCATGAGCATAATAACTATGAATCTCAGGTTCGTTTGGAAATTCTAAAAGATAATTAGAAATCATCCCCAAAACAACAGAAGATAAATCTGGCTTTTTCATAATATCAGAAGCAATAAATCTTGTTTTAGTAACACCATAAGTAGAATCGTTAGAATTTACTAAATAACCACGGAAATCCTTTAACCGAATAGATATATTAGGCTGTACACTTAAATAATGTTCCGTCATAACAGCCGTTAAATACTGAATAGAAGCTTTATTTTCTTCTGCAATAGAAATACTAGGTCCTTCAATAAAAATGTCATCCCTTGGAGAATGTAAATCTAAAGAAAAAATATATCGCATGGGATGATCCGAATCTGAAAGACACTTTATAGTGGAGTCCAAGCAAAGAGATAATTGCTTTCCCTCTTTGCTAGAACAAATATCACCTAACTTTTGATAGGCTTCTTGATATTTACAAAACCAATCTTTACATTCATCAAATACATAATTACTCTCTTTTTTCTGTTCCATAAGACACCTCTTTCAATATAGTATATTAATACATTTTTTATCTACGAATTTTCATTTTTGGAACTGGTATTAAAGAAGTTTTCTCCTTCGCATCTAAAATATCTGCTAATAAAAAGCGATTACCTTCATAGTCCAAAAGATAACATTGACGGTTATCCATAACCGTATCCTTTGTTAAATGGATACCAGAATACAAATCTGGATAATTTAAAATTTCCCATCTTCCCAATTTCACAGAATTATCAACAATATCATTTAAAGATCTAGCACCAAAACCCAAATCCAGCGCCTGAGTGCTTGCACTATCCAAAAAGCCATCATCATAGCTTAAAAAGGCACCCGCGGATGATAAAATTTCTGCCTCTTGATGAAGAGGACTTAAAATACTATCCGTCAATACCTTACGCATAGATTCCTTCGTATGAGGATGAAGTTGGCTAACAACCGAAATACGTCCAAGCAATTCTTTAGGAATACCACCATACTTATCCAAATCCGTCTTCGTAAGTTTGCAATCAGATACCTCTTCCTTTTTAGAAAGAAAGCCTGTCCCTGAATTATGATACCCAGAACTTCTCTTTTCTTTCTTAGCTCCCTCAAAAGAACCAGTAGCATAAATAGTTAGTTTATCCGTATGAAAAGAAACTGGCTTTTTATTTACCACCAATTGATACGTAGAGCCTTGAAAATAAGGCAACAATCCATTTAAAGCACCTTTACCAGAAATATCAGAATTACTTGACGAACCTTTTTTATCAATTTCATCAAAAACGACAATTCCACGCTCAGCCTTTTCCACATCCCCGTTCGCTTTAATAATAAGTTGTAGTAAAGAATCCGTTACATTATCACCAACATACCCTGCCGCAGTAAGTTGAGTAGTATCGACAATCACAGATGGCACATCTAAATATTCGGCTAATGTCTGAGTAAGTAAAGTTTTACCACTACCCGTAGGACCAATCAATAAGCAAATTTTTTGTGCATGATGTTCCTCTGAACTATTCGCAACCTGCCTAGAATAAGCCGTAGAAATAACATCAATTTTCGCATCCTCTTGACCAATGATTCTCTCATCAAAAAATCGTTTAGCATCTCTCACATCAATCATAGAAATATCAGAAGATTTTTTATCTTCCATATCGCTTTCTATAATATCTACTTCGCTTTGCTTTTGATATTGCAAAATTCTCTGACGACAAACATCTACTTCTTCCATATTTTTCATTTCTTTCTCTTTAAAAACAGAAATATCCTGATGAATTTCTGGAATAGTAGACTTCGTCAAGAAAGCATCATATTGAGAAAACAATTGACAAACATAATTATCTGCCGCTCCCACCTCAACAAAAGTAGAAGAATACTTTTCAAAAAAGCAAGATAAATGAAAAAAAACATCCTCTGTCTTTTTCAAAATATCTTTAATCTCATTTAAATCATTACTAGCTAAAACGCTATTACAACTTTTGATAAACAAATCATTTACACAAACAGAAGAAAAACTCTCCTTAACCGCATCCTCTGCCATCTGAAAAAAAGAAATAGAAGAAATAATTTCATTAAGATTTCCATTTAATTCGGTATCATATAATTTTTCTATAGTCTGATGTAAAGTATAATAATCTTCAATATTAGATAATTTCTTAAAAACAGAAAGTAAAGAATCTTCAGAAATAACGTCTACATCCTCATCTTCTAATTCAAATCTAGATAATGGAAGTCCATTCATATCTAACGGTAAAGCACGCACACCATCAATATCAACTTGAATAGTATTCACTTGATTATCGATAGAAATAGAACTTAAACTATCAGCAAGCTCTTTAATCTCAAAAGGAAAAATCGCAATATTACCTAAATTAGGTAAATAAAAACCAAAACAAGTTGCATTTTGAACTGTAGTAAAAAAATCATCTTTGGCATCCTCCAAAGAAAAACCCGGATATTTTTCTAACAATGTTTCCTGATCAATAATATATCCAACACAATACTCATTTTGAGAAATATGTTTATAATCATTAAATGTAAAAAACTTCCCCTGCTCAGTAACAAAACAAGTACTTTCCTCTTCTTTCGATACGACTCCATCAATCAAAGAGATAGGAAGAAAAAGGAAAAAATCATTCTCTAATTTTTGTTTTTTCATCAATACCGCATAATTTTTATTATTATTCATTTCCATAAATATTCCCCCTAAAATGATACGTACTTTTATTATAAAAAAAGAAATAGATTTAGTAAAGGAAAAGAAAGTTTTTATACAAAAAAAGAGAATGTCAATTTATTGTCAAAAAAAGAAAAAAGAAAAATCTAGACCTAAAGAAACATGATACACTAATAATAATAGGAGGAGTAAAATGAAAGATTATTTTGGATACAAAAATAAAGTCTGCATAGTAACAGGAGCAGCATCTGGAATTGGAAAGGCAACTGCCGAATTATTAATAGAACTAGGAGCTGAAATTTATGCACTAGATATTACAAAAATTGAACTCGAAGGAGCAAAAAAATTTATAGAAGTAGATTTAAGTAACAAAGAATCGATTGATAATGCCTTTGAACAAATCCCCACACACATCGATTCCTTCTTTGGGATTGCTGGACTATCAGGAGCAAAAACCAATTATTATAAAACATTTACCGTAAATTATATCGCTAATAAATATATTACCGAAGAATATTTAAAACCTAGAATGTCTTATGGAGGAACTATCGCATATGTAACTTCCACTGGTGGACTATACTGGGACAAATATTATAAAGAATTTGAAAAATTTACAAATGCCAATACCTGGGAAGAAATGATAGAAGCTCTACATACACAAGCAAACGAAGATACACTTGGTATGATGGCCTACCCTTTATCAAAACGTGCAATGAACTATTATATGGCAAAACTTGCAATTGAATTAGGACCAAAAAAAATAAGAGTCAATGCTCTACTTCCTGGTAGTACAGATACAGGAATGAAAAGAGAATTTGAAGTAGAAGCTGGAGGAATGGATGCCTTAGTTGCCGAAACTGGAACAGCAAAACGACTAGCAAAACCAGAAGAAATGGCCTACCCTCTTGTATTTTTAAATAGCGACATGGCAAGTTTTATTACAGGATTACCTTTAATTGTTGATGCTGGAACAAACGCCATGGTTTCCCTAAAACTAAAAAAAGACCGAATGAATATGAAAGTAGGTTCCAAATTATTTAATTTAAGTTTTATCCAAAACCAATTAGCAAAACAATTAGAACCATTAAAAGAAGAAACCAAAGAGGAAAAGAAAGAAAAAGAAGAAAATCAAACAAAAAAAGACGACCAAGAAACAGAAATACTATAAAAAAACGGTTAGAATTAAGTTCTAATCGTTTTATTTTTCTAACATATTTAATAAATTAATCTTAAACATATCTTTTTCTGGATTTGTTTTAGAAATCATAACACCCTTATAAGTAGACAACTCTGCTCTATGACCTTCATCCAAAATACCTTCTGGAGTAATATTTGTTAAAAGTATAATATGCTTTTCTAAATAAACAGTATAATGTAACATAATTTGTCCATGAACTTTCGCAAATAAATCATCAGTAGGTAATTTTAATTCATAAGAAACAGTATGATCTTTTTCATTTCTAGTAACTTCTTTTCCTAAAAAATTACCTTTACGAAGTTCAGGATAATAAGAAAAGGTTAATTTCTTATAAGCAAGCATATTATATTTACGAACAGAACGTTCTTTCTTTCTAAAATCATTTTCATCCAAGTACTCAAATATAAAAGTATGATTCTCCATATATATTCAACCTCCCTGACATTTGTATAACTTCAGTTAGAACCCCTCTATCCTTGAAGTAAACACATTATATCATAAATGTTGAAAAATGTCAAATCAAAAGAAAAAAAAGGAGAAAATCTCCTTATTTTGTATTCGTATTAGCATTAGTATAGGTATATTGTACAGCAGCTTCTTCACTTACTTCTGACTGATTAGCCATCTCTTCTACCATGGCATCAGCAATTACTTCATTAGATGCCGCATAGTTTTCTGGAGTTTCAGCAACAGGTTCTTCGTATTCATAAAAAGTATCGCCACTAGGAGTAGTACCAACGGAAGGATCCGTTGCAGTAGAACCAGAATCACTACTATTTCCACCAGAGTTACCCCCACCAGAAGTAATAGGAGGTTCTCCACCATATTCTGGAGAATTTTGATCAAACTCATCCCCAGACTCACCTGGATCAGGGAAGTCTTTACCAGCACCATCACCTTTGTTAGTAATATCACCAACACTATCCCCTAAATTACCATTTTCATCAGAATATCCATCATCAAAATCTACATCATGATCACCAAAGTCATCCTCATTCACTGGTTTATCATTGCTTGGATTTTGGTCTTTATTATTTTCACCAAGTTGATCATTAGCATCATCAACTTTATTTTGGAAATCTTCATCATCCTGTTTAATTTCATCACGAATATCTTCGGCAGCTTCATCAGCTTCTTGTTGCAACTCTTCTTTTTTCTTTGCAGCTTCTTGATATCCTTGTTCTTTTAACTGTTGATTTTCTTTTTCTAATTGAGCATCCACTTTAGCTTCTGCTTCCACAACAGCATCAATACCAGCCAAACGAATAGCTTCATTACGATCCGAAGTTTCTGTTCTCGTAGTTTCAGTATGATAAGAAGTGGAAGAAGTAGAATAAGTTTTTACAACAATACTATCAGAAATACTTTCTCCAATAGAAAATTCTCCATTTTTATCAAGACTAAAATGTCCATTTACCCATTCTTGGAAAGAATCCAATTGACTTAAATCACGATTCCTATCACTAACAAAATAATGACCTTCCTTCGTTAATTCTTTAACTTTAGCATACATAAACTGTTCATAAGTCGGATTTTTCTCATCCTCTTTCGTACCACAGTTTTCTGTAATTCTTTCTGCTTCATCAAAAGTACCTTGAGCATATTCACACAAACCTAAATCATTAAAATAATCAATAACTTTATCAGATAATGTATGATCAATCTCAAGATTTTGAAACATCATTTCACTAGCCGCAACCATTGGAGTAATAGCTAATTTATAAGATACCACATCATCACGAGATTCCGCATGAGAAATACCTACTTCTCTAATATCTGGTTCAATAGCAAAATTATCATAAATAGCTTGATAAAAAGCATTAACCGCATCCAATTGTTCTTGACCAGTAGTTTCCTTAGCCTTTAAGAATAATTCATGAATATCTTGGTATAAAGCCTTTCCCTCTTCCGTATTTAATAACTGATCTAATCCTACTGGCATATCTCTATCTTCAATAACAAAAGCACCCATCAATTGTAAAGTAGCTTCTTTATAATAATTCGTAAAATTATAAGAATCAACTTCATAACCATTAAAAATTGCCTTTATTTCTTCGTCAGTAAAATTATTATAAGCTAAATTAAGAGCATTAACTTCTCCCCAGCTAAGAGCTGCACGAATATTAGAATGACTACTTTCTAAATAATCATCAGCAAAAGTACCATTAAAGTAATCAATATAATTACCAACCTTAGTCATTTCAGCCTTTTGTGTTTTGTTCGTAGTAACATCAAGTAATTCCTGGAAAGTCATCTGTTCAAATTGATCATTCGTAAGACGACCATCCGCAATTAGTTGTTTAATCTGATCTACAGTAAGTGTTCCAGACCCAAGTAGTTGTAAAATCTGATCATCCGTAAGCTGATCTAAGTTATCCGTAGTAATTTCAATCTCCTTAGCTGGTTTTTTATTTTCATTACTAAATTCATTTGCACACGCTGCAACTCCAACTAGAACTCCTAAAGCAGTAGCGCAAGCAACAAGTCTTTTTCCAAATCTACGGAAAAATCTAGGTCTTTTTCCAGTTTTTGCATAATTTCTATTATCTTTTTTAAAGCGCTTCATAGCTCTTTTTTGTTTTCTTTCCATTCTTTTCGCTTTTAGGGCCTCCCTATCACGATGAATAAAATGCTTATCAGCAAAACGAGCAATGGAAGCACCAGCTTTATAAATTCCAACAAAAGGAAGTGCAACTCCTTTTAGAATACCCTGACCAAATTTCTTGATTCCCCTACCAATCTTCTTCACACCACGAACAAAGATATTTTCTTTCGCAGGTTTCTCTTCCAAGTCCTCATAATCTGAAAACTCCGTAGTAAAATTTTTTCTAGCCTTTTTCTTCTCTTTAGGAACCATATAATCTCTATAATTATTCATCAAATGATTAGCCATAGTCTGTCTCATAATAATATTTTGACTTTTAGCTAACGAAATAGCATCATCCATAGATAAAATTTCAACACTACCATCTTCATAAAAGACAGCCGCTTGATTCCAAACAGTTCTACTATCACCAACTTCATCAGTAACAGCAAACTTTACAATATTAATTATCTTTTTTTCATTCATACTATTATTCCTCCCCCTTAATTAGCAGTTTTTTTAGCACCAGTATAGTACCAACCATTATCTAATAAATCTCTGTCATTATATTTACTCCACGTAGTCATAGTTTTACCAGAATCAATCAAATCTCTGGTCTTCGTACTCTTATAACAAACCGTTCCATACAAAGGCTCTCTACGAGTAGCAACTTCAGAAATAGTAATATAATCATAAATAGGAATTGTTTTGGTTACAATCTCACCACAAGATGCACTAACATCAGAAGAAGATGAGGAAGAACCACTACTAGAAGAACCTCCTGGAACAGTCGTAGTACCAGTAACTTTATTTAGTCCACCACTACCTTTCCATACATAAGAATCATAATAATAATCTGGCAAAGTAGTACAAGTTTCTTCACAATAACTATAATTAGCACCTACAAACTTATATTGCGTAGTAGCTGTATCTCTAGGAGGGTTCTTATAACTTGCACGACCATTATAAACCCATCCACCACTAGCACTACCTCCAGAAGTACTTATCTGTTGTATTACTTTATAAGTAGTCGTTGTAGTCGTAGCATAAGTCGTATTCGTAATAATAACATAATTATATTTAGAACAAGATTTTTGTTGATAAGAACCTGTCTGTCTTAAAACTTGTCGACGTTTCTCATACTTCTTTAAATAAGTACCAATCTGTTCTTTACGATTAAAACGTTGTAATTTTTTAACACAAGATGGATCTCTATCATTACAATTATGTTCTGGTGTAGAACAACTTGTTTTTGTCCAATTAGACCAACTAGACCAATTAGAAAATTTAGCATCTTGATTCTTTTGATACTCATATAAATAACCTTTTTCTTCCTCTGGAACATCAATAGGAATATCAGGTTCTTCTGGAGAAGGAAAATTTTCTACAGAATCAGAAGAGTTAGATTCATTATTAGAGTTATCATTAGAAATGTTAGAACCATTATCATAATTACTATCATCGTGAACATAAACAGTATCAGAAACTCCAGATTTAATTGGTACGGAAGAAACAACATCACTAGCATCGCCATTAATTTCAGTCAACTGCTTTTCACATACATCAGATTCACAATAATTATAGCAACCTAAATGAACTAAAATATAGTCATCCTTATCACTATCAACCAAATTAACTTTTAATAAATATTCATCATCTAATTTTGTAATCTTAACATAGCTTTTTTCTACATCACAAGCCTTATTATTTTTATCAATTAAAGCAATAATGATTTTTTTACCAATCATATCACTTAAAGTCATCGTTTCTGATTCTCCGACTTCTTGTGGAAGTCTCTCATCTGTATAATAGGAAATAGCAGCCTCTTTCATTTTCTCTAAGTTATCAGCATAAACCTGAGAAGCAAACGGTGAAAGATCAACGCTACTAGTTTTCGTATTTGTAATAGTATTGGGTTCAATAAATTTAGGTAATAACCAAATAAGTAAAAAAACAAAAATAATTACCAAAATTAATTTAAGTAAGAAATCTTTAAGAGGAAAACCTCTTCGCTCGTATTCTTCTCTATACATAAAAAACATTCCCCCAATCACTAGATACGTTTTGAGTTTATACTAACACTTATAAAAAGAAAAGTCAACTCACTTTTCTTTTAGTACAACAATGGTTTCGCCTGGATTAAAGAAATCCAATTTCGCATCCAAAACATATCGATTTTTTTTCAAAACTTCCTGTGTAGTCTTTCTAAGTATCCCACTTCCAATTCCATGAATAATAATCGCTTTTTCCGAACGCATTTGATAACAATCCATAATAAAATCATTTATCATAATTCTGGCATAATCACGATCAAATCCATGCAAATCTAAAACAGGATATCGATTATATAAGTTCATCATAATTTAATACTTCCGAAAGATTAGGAATAGAATATCTAGCACCTACTCTAGTAACAGAAATGGCAGAGGTAATAGAAGAATAATGAATGGTATCTCGTAAAGAATACCCATTCCCTATAAAATATGTAAAAGCCCCATGAAATATGTCACCAGCACCAGTGGAATCTACCGCTTGTACTTTTACTGTAGGTAAAATCTCATAATCCTCTAATTTTGTAAAACTACCTTTATCTTCTAAAGTAATAACGATTGTATTCTGAAAATAATCATGCAATTTTTCATAACAATAAATTAAACTTTCTCTATCATTCACATCAATTTTTCTATCCGCGAACTCTTCTGCAAAAGTCTTAGAACAAACAACATATTTCACTAACTTTCCAAGACGTCTAGTATCATCTGTAAGTCTACCAGCATCAATAACACTAATTGCCTCTGGATTTGCTTTTAACACAGCCTCTGCAGTTTCTGGGTGTTCTCCATCCACCAAAATCAAATCAGCATGAATATCTCCACTATGATTCAATTTACGAATAGGATCTTTTTTCGACGTAATAATAGTTCTACTTCCATTCGAACGATTCGCTATAATATAACTGCTAGAAGTCATAAATCCTGGATGAACCTCAATACATTCGGTAGATGCTCGAACTTCTTCAAATTCTCGAATGATTTGTTGACCGTAATAATCATCACCAACCGCCGACATCATCGTAGTATCCATTCCCCATTTAGCAAGCAAATAAGCCCCATTCGCAGCAGGACCACCTCCACACTCAATATGTTCATGAATTCTATATTTTAAGTTTTCCGTAGGATAGAAATCCATTGGTAACGTTGTATCATAAGTAGAATGACCAACACATACTACTTTCATTAAATCACCTCTTTATCTTCTTCTACCATTATAACAAAAAGAAAGAAAAATTTCTATGAAAGAAAGTATATTTGACGGTTATTTACTTATAAACTTTTAGAGGAGATAAAAATCTCTTCTTTTGTTTCCCAACTTCCTCTTTTCTATTTTCCAAATAATCTCTTTTAACATAAATATGATAATTATCAGGGTATACTTCAGGAGATTGAATTAAAACATAGTGAGGATCCGAACTGAAATATAACTCAGAACAAATCGCTACTTCTCCTTCTTGAAAACCATCTTCATGAATAAAATAATGGGTTAATAAAGTATCTTCTAATGATTCATCGTATTGATTATTCTCTATCTGCCTTCTTCTTTTTTCTTTAAGATACCATAAATCTTTCTGATCTTCTTCCTTCATACCACGCTTCATATAATAAAATAAACTCTTAGCAAACCTCTCTTCACTCATCAATACTTTATCCTCTTCTAATAAAACCTGCAAAGTTTTTGGATATTCATTATCCCTAGGTAGAAAAACCTTATCATAACTACCCTTATCAGTAACTGGAAAAGAAATACTTTTTAAACATTCCGCAAGAATAGAATCCTTTTCTGTTTTTCCAAGTAAAGTCATATAAAATAAAAGTTCTGGCAAAACAGATAAATCGATTCTAGGATCAGAAAATAATCTACACAAAATAGAATATTGACCTTTATAAAAAGCTTGACAAATAGCATGGTGATTATCAGAAAATTCATTAATCTTGGAAAAGTCTTCTCGGTCTAAAATCATAGAAGCAAGTCGTTCTGATTTCACTCGGATAGCATAAGTTAAAAGAGTATCTGCTCCAGTAACGGCATTAATATTTTTCATCTTAGGACTACGAAGTAATAATTCTGCCCAAGATTCTAATCTAGGCTCTACTTCCATAAAACCCAATAGTTGCATAAAAATATAAGCTTCATCCAGATTATCATAAAATTGCATATTAGTACAATCGTTAGAATCTAATATCTTAGTAAAAATACGCTTCATTTTTTCATATTCCGAATCAGAATAAGGAGGAGGAAAACCACAAAAATCTAAAATTTCTGGAATCGCACCATACAAAGGAGACTCACCTTCATTAATATATGGCAAAAACTCTTTACAACCAAGTAAATAATCTACAACTTCTTCACAAGAATATTCAGCCGCCAAATAAAGAAGATTACGTTCCTTCTTATTTAATACATATTTTATAGACAAATCAAACTCAGGATTTTTTAAAATAGATAATGCAAGTTCTTCATCTCTAATTTCCATAGCCACGTGAGCAATACTATACCCATATTTATCTTTACAATTGATATCTCCCCTTTGAATAACTCTTTTTATATAAGCAAGACCATCTTCTTTTTTCATAATATCCCCTAATAAATAAGAATATTGTTATTATATCATAAAAAAACAAAAAAGACTATTAACAAGACATTTGTTAATAGTCTAACTTTCTCATATAAGGAAACAACAAAATCTTATTTATTATTAATAGCAGCTTGTGCCGCAGCAAGACGAGCAACAGGAACTCTAAATGGAGAACAAGAAACATAATTAAGTCCTACTTTATGACAGAATTCAATACTCTTAGGATCTCCACCATGTTCACCACAGATACCAAGCTCTAAATCACTTCTTGTTTTTCTACCAAGAGTAGCAGCCATATCAATAAGTTTACCAACACCATTCTGATCGATACTAGCAAATGGATCTTGATCCAAAATACCTTTTTGATAATAATCATTCAAGTACTTAGAAGCATCATCTCTAGAGAATCCAAAGGTCATTTGAGTTAAATCATTAGTACCGAAACTAAAGAACTCTGCTTCCTTAGCAATGTCATCCGCAAGAAGTGCAGCTCTTGGTATCTCAATCATCGTACCAACTTTATAGTCAACGGTAACTCCTGCTTTATCCATAACTTCTTTCGCAGTATCAACAACAACTTTCTTAACAAATTGTAATTCTTTTAAAATACCAACAAGTGGAATCATAATTTCAGGATGAACTTCAATTCCTTCTTTTTTAACATTAATAGCAGCCTCAATTACCGCTCTTGTCTGCATTTTAGCAATCTCAGGATAAGTAATTGCTAAACGACATCCACGATGTCCCATCATAGGATTAAATTCTTTCAAAGAATCCACTCTATTCTTTAATGTTTCATAAGTAATTCCTAAACTTTCCGCAAGCGGTTTCATTTCTTCTTCTGTTTTAGGCAAAAATTCATGTAGTGGTGGATCTAAGAAACGAATAATAACGCATTTACCATCCATTGCTCTAAATAATCCTTCAAAGTCATCTCTTTGATAAGGTAAGATAGCTTCTAATGCTTTTTCACGACTTTCTACATCAGTAGCCGTAATCATCTTACGGAAATTAAAGATTCTCTCTTCTTCAAAGAACATATGCTCTGTACGACAAAGACCAATTCCTTCCGCACCAAACTTTTTAGCCTGCATTGCATCTCTTGGAGTATCTGCATTGGTACGAACTTCTAGAGTTCTGTATTCATCTACCCACTCCATAAAGGTTTCAAAATTTCCTGTAATACTAGCATCCACAGTTTTAATCTGTTCTGCATAAACTTTACCAGTACTACCATCCAAACTAATATAATCTCCCTCTTTTAAAATACGTCCATCTTTTAATGCTAAAGTCTTCTTCTCTTCATCAATAACCAAATCTCCACAGCCAGATACACAACAAGTTCCCATACCACGAGCAACAACAGCAGCGTGACTTGTCATTCCTCCACGAAGAGTTAATACACCATGAGCAAGATTCATTCCTTCAATATCTTCAGGAGAAGTTTCTAATCGAACTAAGATAATATCTTTTTCTCCATCCTTATGCATACGAATAACATCTTCTGCAGTAAAGGCAATTTTACCAGTCGCAGCACCAGGAGATGCCGCAAGTCCTTCCGCAACACATTTTGCATTATTTAAGCTATCTTGATCAAACATAGGATGAAGTAATTGATCTAATTGCTTAGGATCAACTTTTAATAACGCCTCTTCCTTTGTAATCATACCTTCTTCTACCATATCAACGGCAATCTTTAAAGCAGCCGTTGCTGTACGTTTACCATTTCTAGTCTGAAGCATAAATAATTTTCCATCTTCAATTGTAAACTCCATATCTTGCATATCTTTATAATGATTTTCCAAGGTATTACAAATCTTTTGGAATTCTTCATAACATTCTGGCATTACTTCTTTTAATGTATCAATAGATTGAGGCGTACGAATACCAGCAACAACATCTTCTCCTTGAGCATTCATTAAATATTCACCAAACAAATGATTTTCTCCAGTAGCCGGATTTCTAGTAAAAGCAACTCCAGTACCAGAAGTTTCTCCACGATTACCATAAACCATTTCTTGAACATTAACAGCAGTACCCCAACTACTTGGAATATCATTAAGTCTACGATAAGTAATCGCTCTATCATTCATCCAACTACGAAATACCGCTTGAATTGCAGCCATTAATTGTTCTTTTGGATCCTGAGGAAATTCACACCCTGCAAGTTTCTTATATTCTTCTTTATATATCTTAACAACTTCCTCTAAATCCTCTGCGGTAAGTTCTGTATCTAGTTCAACACCCTTTTCTTCTTTAATTGCATCAAACTTTCTTTCAAAAGAAGACTTTGGAAATTCCATAACAACATCAGCAAACATCTGAATAAAACGACGATAAGAATCATAAACAAAACGTTTATTATTCGTAACCTCACTAAATCCTTCTGCTACATCATCATTCATTCCAAGATTTAATATGGTATCCATCATACCGGGCATACTAGCACGTGCACCACTTCGAACAGATACCAACAATGGATTTTTCTTATCTCCTAAAGTTTTACCAGTAATCTTCTCAAGCTCTTCGATTTTCTCATCAATCTGCTTCATAATCTCATCCGTTAACTTACGGTTATGATCATAATAACTTGTACAAGCCTCCGTCGTTACGGTAAATCCTCTAGGAACCGGTAATCCAATATTGGTCATCTCTGCCAAATTAGCACCTTTACCTCCTAATAGATTTCTCATATCTTTACTGCCTTCAGTAAATAAATAGACGTATTTCATTTTTGCCTCCTAATCTCTTCTATTTAAATTCAGTATAACACACAAATCCGTCGAAACAAACAAATTTTACACGAAAAAAAGAGTTGTTTTACAAACTCTTTAAAATATGAAAAACATCTCTATGATTTCGGACGACTTGGTAAAACACTACCAGCATTTCGTTTTAGTAAAGTCTTACCAACCTGTTCTTTTCCTTTAGCATTCCATCTTTCTTCCTGGGTTATCATAGATTCTAATTGTACGATTTGGCGACGATAACCATCAATCCTCTTAGCTGATTTTTCATCCATTTGAGTAAAATATTGATTTGCTTCCATCTCATTGGCAGTATTAGCTATCTGACATAAATTTTTAGCAACTTGTAAAAAGCGAGCTCTAGCAAGATGTTGTTCATTCTGAGGATCATCTGTACTAATAGGAGTTTTCTTCTTAAATTTCCATACATCATCATTAAATTGATATTTCCTAGCAGAAAAATCTGTATGTTCTATTTTTAAAGTATCATAGCTAAAACCTAAAGAAGTAGCATCAACTACACTATTAATCAATTGAATAGTATTTGCATCAATATCTATGGTAGGTATTTTTAATTTAGCTTTTTCAGCATGCACACGCACAGTAGATTTACCCTGAACCTTTAATCGTTTCATTTGTACATCTCCAACCATGTATAAATCTCCATGACTAATTTCACATGAACCATAAATTCTATTTTTTCCTAACATCCAAAATTCAGCAAGGTAAACTTTAACATAGTCAGCAAGACAATGATCAAAAACTATGATACCATCACATCTTTGATATGGATTACCAGAATCATCTGGTATAAACTCCCGAAATTTACAATCTTCAAAAGTAAGCATCACACCATCACGAACAGCATAAGAAGTACTATCGCATTTTTTAGACATCGTAAAATCAAAATTTTGAAATATGACTTCTTTTATATTGGACCCACCAACTTCAATTTTTCTACTATATTGTCCCTCAAAGCACTGATACGCTATCGTTTCTATATTAAATCCAGGTTTACTAACGCTCTTAAAACAATCAGGATCACTAGTATCGAAATCTATATCAATTTCAACATTATTATATTCCTCGCAATGCCCCTCAGGAAAACAATACTTTACAATAATTTTATTATCTTTTTTTGACATACTACCACCTCATTTACAGAAATAATTAGTAACACCACTAGACACCAACTTTTTATTCTAAGAGATAATTATTTAGGAGGTAAAAATCCTAGAGCATTCTTATTAGATAATACTCGAGTTTTTTCGTGTTTTAAAGAACAACTTTCTTGATAGGCCTCTTGTTTCTTTCTTTCTAAGGCATCGATTTGAGTTTGATATCCAGAAACTTTGGAAGCAATTTGTACATCAATTTCCTGAAAAGAAGAAGCAAGTTCCACATTAAATTGTTTGTTAACATTAGTACTTCCTTTTTTCAATACTTCTATCAAACGATTTCTTACTAGATGCAGTTTATTATTAGGATCATCCGTACTAACAACCTTCTTATCCCGAAACTTCCACGCTTCATCATTAAAACAATATTCTAAAGATGAAATAGAACTATGCTTCATATCCAACTTTTCATAAGTTAATTTTAATGAAGGAGTATCTACGAAACTATTATCAAATGTAATTTCATCAGCATGAACCTTAAAATCAGGTGGTTCTATTTCCAAATCAAAATCCCTTTTTCCAAGAACTTTTACTATTCCCTCTTGAAAAGTGATAGAGGAAACATTCGCTTCTAAACAGCCCCTTATTACATTGACACCCCTCATTAAAAATTTTTCAGAATAAATATCAGCATAGTTAGCCGTACAATGGTCAAAAACAATACTACCATTACGTTCTTCTTGTCTATCCCAAGGATGTTCTAAAGCACTACAGAAAGGTCCCATCTCATCAAATCTACAATGATCAAAAGTAAGAGCAACACCATCACGAACAATATAAGCAGTAACAACTTTTGTCTTTGGTAATGTAAAATCAAAATCTTTAAATATTACTTCTTCTATATCTTTACCATCAACAACAAAATCTCTAGAAACACCATTATCATATTTTCGGGAAAATAACAAAATACCAGGTTGAGACCACATATCATAGCAAAAAGACTTAACATCAAGAGTAATATCAGAACTACAATACTCTTTCACTTCCCCGGTAGACCTATATTTTACAATAATTTTTTCTTTCCCAGGCATAAGTATCACCTCGACTTATTATTCTAACAAAAAAAGAGTTATTTTACAAACTCTTTTAACTCATCTTTCCATTAGCAATACAATATATTTTATCTTGAAGATAAAAATCCTAACGCCTTTTTATTAGATAATACCCGAAGTTTTTCTTGTTTTAACGAACTTCGTCCACGATTAGCCTCTATCTTTTTTACTTCTAAAGCATCAATTTGTTTTTGATACTCTTGAATTTCTAAATCAACCCCTTGATCAACTTCATCCAAAGAAGTCTTAACCACATCACTAAAACACTCCCCCACTTTTTCTTGATACTTTTTTAACGACTTCAAAAAGCGGATTCTAGCAAAATCAACATCACAAATCACATCATCAGAGCTAATTTTTATCTTCTCACCAAAACTCCAAGTATCCCCATTAAATTGATATTTAGGAGAAGTAAAAGAAGAATGATAAGTAAATAAATTCTTATATTTTAGATTAATATTTGTAGCAAGAAGAGTACTATCAGAAAAAGCAAGAGATTGAGTGTCAACATGAATAGAAGAAAGACGCAAATTAGCATCATCTATATAAATAACTTCCGAAAAAATAGATAATCTTTCTGTATCAACATCTCCTTCAATAAATACATTATTTGCATGAATACTAGCCTGAGTAGCAGCAATAGTATTTCCCTTCATCACAACTCTATCTGCAGTAATAGAAAGTTTTTCTGCACTACAACTGTCAAAAACAACACAGCCATTCCGAAATAGTAAATTATCATTATCAAAACTTTGAAAATTTCCAAAATTGCAATGATCAAACACTACAGTTATCCCAAGAACATAAAATGGTAAATTAAAATTACAAAAAGACGAAACAAAAAAATTAAAATTTTGAAATACAACTTCTTGTATAGAATCATCCTCAAGCATACAAGATAAACTGGTATCATAATTAATCTTATAAAAAAAACCAACCCCTTCTACTCGATTAAAAAAATCTTTTATATCAACATTAGAAATCTCTTTCGTTTCACCATTTTTATACTTTACACGAACACAGTTTTTGCTTTTTTCCATAATCTCACCTCTTTTTCATATAATAACAAAAAAGAGTTATTTTACAAACTCTTTTAACTCATCTTCTCCCATAAATCCAACGTTCTTTTTCACTTCTTCTCCTTTAGAAAAAATGATAACTGTAGGAATAGACATAATTCCATAACGTCTAGCAACATTTTCTACTTCGTCTACATTAACTTTATAAGTATCAAGATTCATCTCTTTACTAACCTTTTCTAAAATAGGACTTAACATTTGACATGGTCCACACCATTCTGCATAAAAATCAATAACGACCTTATCTTTTTTAATAACCTCATCAAATTCTTTTTCACTCTTAATATAATTCATTACATATTCCTCCCTTTCATCAATCTATTATTTATTCTATCATATCTATCTTTCATATTACCATACATAATTTTAGCAACCTCGAAATTCCCATATCTTTTCCCAAGCACTCTCCTTAAATTAGAAGCAATCTCCCCATAAGGATAAATTTGAACTTCTCCATATTCATAATCAGCATCCTTACAGAAATCCATATCATCCGTCGCAACTCCAACATGATCAACACCAATTAAATTAATCACGTGCTCGATATGACTTAAATGATAAGCTTCTTTTTCTTCTTGCGTAACCTGATCCTTTATTTCATTAGGAACAATAAAATTGCGATTAGAAAAAACACCAACCAAACCATCTAACTCTTTAATAGCTAAAATCTGATCATCTTCTAAATTTCTTTCTCGATCACAAATACTTCTAGCATTGGAGTGACTTGCCATAACAAAGAATTCTTCTCCTGCTTTCTTCTTTTCTTTTAAATAGGAAATAACATCATCAAAGGTCTCCCTATTAGCATGAGATAAATCAATTGAAATACCAAGGGAAATTGCCTTATCTAATAATTTTTTACCTTTTTCCGTAAGACCTTCCTGACTACGATTACCTGAACCATATTCATTTTGATTATTCCAAACAGGTAAAATATTACGAAGTCCTAAATTATATAATTCTTCTAAATCAGAAACTTCTAAAAAATCGCATCCCTCAATACTAAACATGAATTCTGTATCTGGTAACATTTCCTTAATAATATTTGTACTAATTCGAAACATATCACAAACAGAAACATCCTCACGATAATAATCCGGATGTAACTCTTCTTTCATTTCATCTACACTCATAAAATAAAGATTACCAACGACACCACGCACATTATTATCACGATAAGCCTTACACCATTCTTCTAAATAAGAATAATCCTTCTTTAAATAACAACAATAAGCAACACTTAATAAATCATAATGCATATCAAACATAACATCACCTACTCATATTTTTGAATAATACTATCTAATCCAGAAATACCATCTAATTTATCTAAAGCAACTAACTCTTTAGCAGTCTTTGGACTAACAATCTTATATTTTAATAAAATATCCATCGTCTCTAAATTAGCTTCATTCTTACTAATATCGCCTTTCGACAAATCTTCTCCAAGAGTATAAACTTCATTAATAGAACGACTAATATTTTCAGCACTACCCGCTAATATCGGAGTATCATAAACAACATAATTAGCAAACTTACTCTCCTTAAACATATCCGTATCTTTTAAAGGAATAAGCAACGCAAGTAACACAACAAATACCATAACATAACCAGTAATAAAAGCAACCACTGCTCCAATAATCTTAGATGGAAGCCATAAAATAACCGTCATATGAACAAGTTTTTGTACCACTCCTGATATCTTCACAACAATCATATAAATACTAAATAACAAACTATAAATTATTAAAAATGCAATCAATTGATAAAGCAAAATATTAAGTACCGTAACTCCCTCCAAATTACCAGCAAAATTAAAAAATGGTAACCATTTACAAAGAACATTTCCAAGAACTCCTTTGAAAGCAAATGCTACAATAAACACAATAATAATTCCAACCAAGGATACAATCTCTTTAATAGCTCCTCGCTTAAATCCAATGATAGCGCTCATAATCAAAATTAAAACAATCACTATATCTAATATATTCATAACTTCAACTCCTTATATTTATATTATAGAAAAAATAAGAAAAAAATTCTATAATTAATTTAAAAGTGATACAATATTAAAAAAAACTGTCTAAGGAGCGTCAAATGGAAAATATAAATATTACAAGAAAATTAAATTATTTACAAAATCGTCTTAACAATCCTAATACTATGATTTCAAAGATGGTTAAAAAGTTAGCTGACTATTTACATAAAACGGATCTAAATTCATTTTTTCATACAATTAGTCTAATGGAAGTAGAGAAAAAGGAAATAGTTACCAAAGTTTTAAAAGAGTATAAAAAACAAGAAGTACTCGCTACTCCAACCGAAAAAAAATTTCTTAACTATATCTTAGAAAATGTTAATATTGATTTAACAGAAGAAGAAAAAGAGCTATTCATAACAAAGGTTATGGAAAAAATCATTATACCTTTACACGATAAATATATAATAGCCCTTTTCAATCAAAATCAAGTTTTTTCCGCCAATTTTTGGAAAGAATCGGCAAAAAACGATAGTTTTATAGAATTTTTTTCTACTCTATACTTTTACAAGCATAAATATCCTTTCTACATTTATTCTAAGTATGGAGATATGCCAAATCACCTAGAATCTCTTTCTCTAGCAAAAGAAGAAATACCGGAATTAGTTCCTATTTATAATAAAATTATGAATCAAGTTTTTAACTATTCTGAGCATGATACTCGTGAGCACTTTGTTTCCTACCCTTTAAATACATTCTGGGGAGGAAAAGATTTTTTAGCAGATTACATCATGAAAACACCAAAATATAAATTTCATCCCAAAGCCAAAGAATACTTCTTAGAAAAAAATCCCGATCCTCGCTTTGCTTTAGCGATACTTTCTAGTGATAAGTTCACAGAAGAAGAAAAACAATCAGTCATAAATAGACTAAATCGTTGCCTAGAAAATCCTGAAAAAAAAGAAAAAAATTTTGAACATACTTATGATGAAATTTTAAACGACGCATACTTTTTCGCAACATTTGGAATGATAAATTATATAAAAGAAGATGTTGTTGCGATAGATACCAAAAAACTATATGAATTAGGAGAACAAGAACAAAGACAGTTATTAGAACAAATCATAGAAGAAGATAAAATTCATAATATTTATCATCCTTATTATTACAGATGGCCTATCCATATTCACGATGGACAAATAAAAAATGAAATAAAAAGACTTTATATAGATGATTTTATTTCATTAACTAATTTTCTAAAACAAGAAGAAAAAATACATTCTTTTTATCTAACGAGAACTGGAACGATATACAAAGATGAAGAACATTTTCAAAAGAGAAGATTTGAAAAAGACGAATCATTAGATACCGTCATTTTACAAGAAGAAAAACAATTACAAAAAAAGAAAAGCTGGACAGACAGATTTTCTAAAAAAGAAAAATAGACTTTAAAAACACAATCTGATACAATAAACTAGAGGTGAAAACATGAATATCGTTATTAAAGTAAATGAAGAAACAAAACAAAAAATGATTGAATATTATAAAGATAAAGTAAGAGATAAAAAAATTCCATATGCCATCTTTCAAGCGCAAGAAGAAGATACCGTAATTACCTTATATGAATCAGGAAAAGCCATGTTTCAAGGAACGAGCGCTGATGTCGATGCTGCCATGTGGGGAACAGTATTAGATAATACCAAAGAAAAACAAGAAGAACAAAAAAAGAAAGACGCCAAATATCATAACTGCTCTTCCGTAGGATCAGACGAGGTTGGAACAGGAGATTATTTTGGACCAATTGTAGTAACCTCTGCCTACGTAAAAAAAGAAGATGTCGAAAAGTTAGAAAAACTAGGTGTTGGGGACTCCAAAAAAATAACCGATGATAAAATAAAAAAAATTACTCCAGAACTAATTAAAATTGTAAAATATCGAAGTATGATTTTAACAAATAAGGAATACAATGAAAAGTACACCAAAGATATTAACATGAATAAAATAAAAGCCATTCTACATAACAAAGTACTATATCAATTAATGACCGAAGAAAAACCAAACATAGACTACATTGTAGTAGATGAATTTGCAAGAGAAAATAGATATTATGAATATTTAAATGGTATACCAAACATTCAAAGAAATATTACCTTTATGACCAAAGCCGAAGACAAAAATCTAGCTGTAGCGGCTGCATCAATTATTAGTAGGTATATCTTCCTAAAAGAATTCGATAAATTATCAGACTCTATTCATATTCCTCTACCAAAAGGTGCAGGTCGCGACGTAGATAAAATCGGAGAAGAAATTGTTGAAAAATATGGAGAAGAAAAACTACAAGAAATTGCTAAAGTCAATTTTAAAAATACCGATAGAATATTACATACCATGATATATTAAAAACTGTTACGAAGTTGTAACAGTTTTTTCTTTTACTTTACCATTTTCAGAGGAACTAGATAAATATCCCGCTTCTTGTATTAATCTATCCGTATAGTTTTTTGCCCAGGACACCAGTTCTCTATTTTGCTCATTGTCTTGCAAAATAAATTTATCAATATGATCAATTCTGTAACTATAAAATATAAAATTTTCACTAATTCGAAGTGGTGTTTTTACTTCTGATATTTCAAAGCAACTATCCATAGCAATTTTTAATGCCAAATCACTATTTTCAAATTTTTCAAGTAAATTATTATAAAATTCTTCACTCCAACTACAACAAAAGTTAAAAATAATCAAATCATAAGGCAACATTTCTTTTTCTGATATACGGTCTTTTCTTGTTATAAGTAATTGCATGGTAACTTCTTCAATATCTTGTTCCTGCTTTTCACTCTTTTTTATATCACAGCAATCCACATCACCAGGTTCTCCCTTATGAAATCTTCTAGCATATTCATGAATTAATTCCAATGTGATGGTGCGAATACCAACATTAGGATTACTAAGTAAAAAACGATAGGCCTTATCTAATCCATAAAAAGCAAAAGAAAGTAATGTTTTATCATAAATTTCTTCGTTTGGCCAATCTCTACTAGCAAGAATTTTAAGAATCAACGTTTCTTTTAAGGGGAATTCACCATAACAAATACGATTAATTGCTTCTAGTACATATTTAGAATCTAATCGTTTATCAAATACTAATGTGGAAAATCTGCGAAAATTCATCCTTTCTTTCTTAGCAGTATAATACCCCAAATGATCATCACATCCTAATGCAATAGTAAGAGGATTTTCTAATAACCATTCACGCATCATATTATCTCCATAATACACCCAATTATTTTTCGCATCCTGTTCAAATTGCATATTAATATCAAGTTTACTTTTCATTATCATATCAAACTCAACATCAGTTCCATATTTTGTTACATAATACAAAAGAGATTTATCATCAGAGTCTATAATAGTTGGCATTTCGCAATCAGAAGAACATATTTTACTTAGTAAATTTTCGATTACTTTTGTATAAAAATCTAAAATATATTTCGAATGTTCCGGGCGCAGTTTTTCTTCAAAAGGAATAAAGGGAACATATTTTTTTTGTGATTGTCTTTCCAAAATATAATAAGTACATGCTTCACTTATCTTAGAAAAATCAATATTTTCTGTTTGTAATAGTCTATCCAAAATCATAGTATATGAGATTGCAAAAGGTAAAAAATTAGGTCCTCGTAAAACTTGACAATTTGGTGCAGAAAATAAATTCTCACCCTCACTTAGTTGAACCATCTTTTCATCTTCTAATAAAGTATTTACTACCTTATCGCATCCATAATAAATAGACCAGTATAACAAACTTTTATTTTCATTTAAAAAATATCTATCAAAGCTTTTATTCTTTAAAATGGATAAAGCCAGCCCATCATTTCTTTCCTCTAATGCCTTCAAAAATATATTTTTCATATTTTATCCTCTTTTCTTATACAACTATCATACCACAAAAAAATATTCAAACATAGACTCATGTTTGAATATACAAAAATTAATTATTTTTATAAATTAAATTCTAAGTACTTATATCGAAACCCTTCTACATCTTTTTCATTTTCTTCTCTTAACAAAAACATCTTGTCCACTAGTACAAACAAAAGATGGATCTGTACTAGAATCATAAGAATAATGTTCTCGGTCACGAACAAAAGCTCTTAATCCCTCTTGTACTTTTAAATTATCTTCAAGTTGAATCAATCCTTCAATTTGTTCTGCAGAAAGAGGCAAAATTTCCACTTTTTCTGGATAAGGATCATATCCACCAACCATAGTCATATCCCTTAACCCATGCTCTGAATTTAACCTAGTAACCGCATTATAATAAAATTTTTTATCTCTATCTTCATGAATAATTCTGGCAGTATCCAAATACTCACGTTTTAAGAATGTTCTAGTAGAATATTGATTATGACAGATTCCATAAGCATTTCTAGGAACATAAAGTGCTGAATCTATACTAAAATCATTAGTAGGTTCATCCAAAATAGATTCTGCCAATTCTCTAGTTGGATATCCCTTATACTCCACACCTACCATAACTCCTTTATCATCATAAATACTATGCTTAGAAGATGTCATATTATTACATTTTCCACCGACACAATCAGTATTATATAACATAGCATAGTTCTGTGTTAAACTCATAAACCCACTATCACTAATACCAGCAACCATCTCAACAACTTCAACATTACGAACCATCTTTCCACGTCCGCTAACATAAGGACATTTATTAATAACTCGAACTGCTTGAAAAGTGTTAGAATCTACAAAAGAAATAGACATAGAAAAAACATTTCCACAAGAAAGATAATAAAACTCAATCTTTCCCTTCTCTTCTCCTACAAGAACAGAATCTTCCATCTCAAAAAGATTCATCTGACTAATCAAGCTTTGAATAGTATCAAGAAAAGCATCATAAGAAGGATTATCTAAAAATTTAGAACTTGATCCTAATCCTTGAATATGACTACTAAGATTTTCTCTTAATTCTCTTAAATTATAACGCTCCATAAAAAACCTCCCGTAAATTTAAAATATTATAAAGCAAAGAAAAAGTCAATATAAACATATTGACTAATAATAGGTATCTAAATATTCTTGATAATTATCTTTAATCTTCTCAATATTAGTTTTACTAGTAGTAATAGTAATAGATACACTACCTAATTGATCATAAGTATGAATTTTATTATTCTTTAAATCTTTAATAACACTATCCGTAATTTGTTTGATATTAACACCTTCTACAAGTTCATAATTTAAATAAACTTCATTTTTATCTCTTTCAATTGAAACATCATTAGCTATTATATAATAATCAATTCTAACACGAACTTGATTTGTTAAACTATTATCTTCTACAAACTTAGTATCAAAAGAATAATCATCATAATGAACCAAGAAATCGTCGGTCATGGTATATACTTCTTCTTTTGTCTCAATATTAAAACTATTAGGAACATCATTAATAACATTTAAATTTAGAAAATACCAAATAGAAAGCCCAAGACCAATAGAACTAACTACTATAGAAGAAATAATTGTAATAATAATTCTTCTCTTACTAAACTTCAAATTAAAAATAAAGTCCAACATTAATTCAATAAGAACAACCGCAAAAACGATACCACCTAAAAATAATAGAATAGGTCCTGCTAAAAATAATCCTTTAAAGATCAAAACAATCAATAAAACAAGACCAATTAATAACATAATAGTACCAATAATAATAGGTATTAAAAACAATACAAATAGACATTTCAAACACACGGTAATTGCTTTAACTAATAAATCTAAAAGACTAAAATCATTCTTTTTAACTTTTATTATTTTTACTTTTTTCTTTTCATTACTCGTAGAAGAATCAATCTTAGAAATTTTATCTTCCTTAACTTCTTCACCATTATTATCTTTATCTTCTTCTACTTCTTCTACAATAATTTCCTCATTATCTAAAAATTTAATTTTAAAAATATAAAGGAAAGTAGCTATTGCTAAAATAGCATATCCACCATGAAAAATAAAATTCCAAAACTTAGCAAAGAAAATACTAAACCAATTATCTCCAGTATAAAATAAACTAACTACAATTTCTTTTAATAACATAAAAGGTATAGAAAATAATAAAATCACACAGATAATAATAAATACCTGGACACACATCTTAATAATATCTTTTAAACTCTTATATTCAAATAAATAAATTGTTTTCTTAACATAATTAGTAATACCAGAAAATATTTCTTTTACTACACTACTAGCATCTTTTCTTTGTCTTTCTTCCGTAATATCTTTATTAATTAAAATATTAATATCACAATGAAACATATTACATATTGCAACAATTTTATCCATCTCAGGATAGCTGGCACCCGACTCCCATTTCGAAACAGATTGTCTAGTTACTCCTAATTTTTCAGCTAACTGCTCTTGAGAAATTCCTTGTTCTTTTCTCAACTTTTGTAAGTTTTCACCAAACTTCACTTTTTCATCACCTCGCAAAAATCATACTATGTTAATCAGTTGCGCACCACCAATTTTCAGTTGTTTTTTGTAAAATATCGGTTGCATCTTTTATTTTTTTATAATATTTGCACTTCGTAAAAGCGAATAAAAATCATCCTTAGTCCCAGAGATAAATCCATCTTTAAATAAAAGAATACCTACTCTTGCTTTGGTATATAGACAAAAAATATTCTTCCCTTCTTTTACTTTTTTTATATTAGAAATTAAATATTCAACTTTATTCCCGGTAGAAGTATTTTCTATAACAATCTTATCCTCACTAATACTAACTCTATTGACAACATCTTTGCCATTAGATTGTTCCATTAATCTTCGATACTGAAGTTTGGCAAGCCTACTTGGCATCAACAACGATAGAATAAGACAACAAACCATGATACTAATACAAAGAAAAGCAAAATTAAAATCATAAAAAAGAATAGATAAAAGAATAATCAAAATAGTTAAAACAAAAAGAAGAATAACGACAGGTTTATAATATAACCAAAAAAATTCTTTTAATAACTCTTTATTATATTGATATTCATTAACAACTTTTTTCATAACAAAATCTCTCCCTTAATTACTTTTATTATCTTTCATAAAAATAGAATACACTTCTTCTTCACTTCCTTGCTTAAATCCCGCTTTAGAAAGTAAAATACCTACCTTTTCTTTCGTACGTAGGCAAAGAATATTTTTTCTATTCATAATTTTGCGAACGGAATCTAACGGATATGTATTTTTATTTTTATTAGAAAGATTTTCAATAATTATATCTTTATCATCAATCGTAACTCTAAGCTTAACTTCTCGTCCATTCGCTTGTTCTAAAAGTCTACGATATGTCGTTTTAGCAAGAAAATTAGGAAGCAAGAAATAATAAACACAACCTAAAATAAATACCCCGATACTAAAAAATCCAAAAGTATAATCTCTATCCATAAAAGAATTAAAACCAGAAATCAAAACCAAAATTAATAATATTAAAATTAATCTTGTCTGTAAATTACACTTATAGAATTGTTTTAATAAATCGAAATCATATACATATTCATTGACTATTTTTTTCATAAACATCACCTACTCAAAATAATAATTAATAAACAAAAAAGCAACAACAATAAATCTAAGAAATAGCAAGTTGTTGCTAAATTTCTAAAAAAATTAAATATCATCTCTAACTATTCCAAATCCTTTAGTATTATTAAAGGAAAATACTAAAACTTTAGAACCAGCCTTCCCCTTTTTATAATCTTCTTCATGACAATTAATTTTACGACATCTTGTACCGTTTAAAGGGAATATAACGTCTAAATAATAATGAACAGTTGAACTAGATGTTGACCCAGAAGTTTTCTTCCACACACCATTTAATATTCCATCTTGCACTTTAACACATTTTTTATTTTTAGGAATAATATTTCTTAAAAACATAAAACTCACAAGAAAAAATATGAATGATCCACCCAAACCAACAAATAAAACTTCATTATCTTTAAGAAAAACTACATTATAAACAGCAAGAGCAATAAATAAACAACCAAAGAATATACCGATGATAGAAGGGAAATAATAGATACTATTATTATTTTTAATAAAGTTTTGTACTAAAGTACTCTCCTTATCCGTTAATTCTCTAAAACCCAATTCTGATATCTCTATATCTTTATATTCATTATCTCTAGGAATTCTATTTTCCACAATCTTCCTCCTCAACACTTTAATTAAGTATATCACAACAATTAAAACTCTTCCATAAGTTTCTACATATGTAGTTTATAACACTTTTCATGAGAACTATACCAAAACCAAGACCTCTATTCAAACTTAGTTTCATCTAAAACAAATAATCTGCATTCATACAACGTCTTACATTTCTGACATATAAAAAAAACCATGAATTATTATTCACGGTTTAATCATTATGTTTTACAAATCGATTAAATTCTTTAATCTCTGGAGTTTCCATCTCTGTTTTTGCAAGTTTTTCAATCAAAGATTTTTGTTCACGAGATAGTTTCTTTGGAGTATATACTTTAAAAATCACATACATGTCACCTTTACTCTTATGATATTTATTATCAACACCCCTACCACGAATACGTTGTTTATCACCACTATTCGTACCAGCTAAAATATTAATTTTAACATTGCCATAAAGAGTAGGAATATCTTTTTTACATCCCATAATAGCTTCAGTTAAAGTAAGAGGGACTTCCACATAAATATCATCGTTTTGTCGAACAAATATATCGTGTTCTTCAACAACAAATTCTAAATATAAATCTCCATTCTCTCCACCATTCGTGCCAGGATTTCCTTTGCCACTTACTCGTAAACGATCCCCGGTATTAATACCTGCAGGAATGTTAATCGTAAGTGTTTTATTTTTCTTAATTTTTCCCTTACCTTTACAATGAGTACATTTCTTCTTAAAAGTACGTCCGCTACCTCCACAATCAGGACAGGTAGTCTTAGATAAGAAAGATCCTAAAATAGTATGTTGTTCAGAAGTAACAGTACCACTACCGTGACAGGTAGAACATTTTTCTTCATCAAATCCACCTTTACCGTCACATTCATCACAATCTTCTACAACATCCAAATCAAACTTCTTTTCACATCCAAAAACAGCTTCATCAAAATCAAGATCCATTCGCATTAACACATCGCTTCCACGGCGTGCTCTATTTCCTCTACCGCTAGAAGAATTACCTCCGAATCCAAATCCAGAAAAACCTCCAGCGCCTCCGAAAATAGAATCAAAGATATCACCAAAATCAAAGTCAGAAGCATCAAATCCTTGATAAGAATATCCTCCAGCTCCTCTTGGACCATTACCTACACCTGCATGACCATACTGATCATACATTTTTCTTTTTGACTCATCAGATAAAACAGAATAAGCTTCCTGTGCTTCTTTAAATTTTTCAGCAGCATCAGGATTATCTTTATTTAAATCTGGATGATATTGTTTCGCCTTTTTACGAAAAGCACTTTTAATTTCATCTTGCGTAGCTGTCTTACTAACACCAAGTACCTCGTAGTAATCACGTTTTTCAGCCATATCTACACCTCATTTCATTTTATGACAGACAAGAAAGTAGCGTGACGCTACTTCTCTTAATCTTCTTCGATATCTGCTTCTTGAACATCATCATCAGATTTCTTATCTTTTTTCTTGTCTTTCTTTTTATCTTTTTTATCTTCGTCCTCTCCCGCTTCTTCTTGTTGTCTTTCTTTAGCAGCTTGTTCATAAACCTTAGAAGCTAGACTCATAGCTTTTTCTTGAAGTTTTTCTTTATATTTCTTAATGTCATCCATATCATCTTTTTCAAGAGCTTTCTTCAAGTCTTTAATTAAATCTTCTGCTTCTTCTACTTCTTTCTTATCAGCTTTATCACCAAGGTCTTTAATCGCTTTTTCTGTTTGGAATACTAATTGTTCAGCTTCATTTTTAACTTCTGCTTGTTCCTTACGTTTTTCATCTGCTTCCTTATTTTCCTCAGCTTCTTTACGCATCTTTTCAATTTCTTCATCACTTAAATTAGTAGAAGAAGTAATGGTAATAGATTGTTCCTTATTAGTACCAAGATCTTTTGCTGTAACATTAACAATACCATTTGCATCAATATCAAATTTAACTTCGATTTGAGGTACACCTCTTGGTGCTGGTGGAATATTTCCTAATTGGAATCTTCCTAATGTTTTGTTATCAGCTGCCATTGGTCTTTCACCTTGTAATACATGTACATCAACAGCTGGTTGATTATCAGCAGCAGTTGAGAATACTTCTGATTTAGAAGTTGGAATTGTTGTATTTCTTGGAATTAAAGTAGTCATAACACCACCTAAAGTTTCAATACCAAGAGATAATGGTGTAACATCCAAAAGTACGATATCATTAACATCTCCAGTTAATACACCACCTTGAATAGCAGCACCCATAGCAACAACTTCATCAGGGTTAACTTCACGAGATGGTTCTTTACCTAATTCTTTTGTAATTAAATCATATACCATAGGTACACGAGTAGATCCACCTACTAAAATAACTTTATCAATATCTTTCTTCGTCATATTAGCATCTTTTAATGCTTTACGAACTGGTTCCAAAGTAGATTCTACTAAGTCTGAGATTAAATCTTCAAATTTAGCACGAGTTAAAGTCATATCTAAGTGTAGAGGTTCTCCATCATCACCCTTAGCAATAAATGGTGCAGATACTTGAGTAGATACCATACCAGATAAATCTTTCTTCGCTTTTTCAGCAGTTTCTTTCAAACGTTGCATTGCCATCTTATCCTTAGATAAGTCAACACCATTTTCCTTCTTGAATTCACTTACTAAATAATCCATAATAGCTTCATCAAAGTCATCTCCACCTAAGTGATTATTACCATTTGTAGATTTAACTTCAAATACACCATCACCTAATTCAAGGATAGATACATCGAAAGTACCACCACCTAAGTCATAAACTAAGATAGTTTGACCTTCATCTTTTTCAAGACCATAAGCAAGTGCTGCAGCCGTTGGTTCATTGATAATACGTTCAACTTCCAAACCAGCAATTTTACCAGCATTCTTAGTAGCTTGACGTTGACTATCATTAAAATAAGCAGGAACTGTAATAACAGCTTTATCTACTTTTTCACCTAAATAACTTTCTGCATAATCTTTAATATAACTTAAAATCATAGCAGAAATCTCTTCTGGTGTATATTCTTTTCCTTCTAGTTCAACTTTGTCACTAGTTCCCATCTTTCTCTTAATAGAAATAACCGTATTTTTATTAGTTAAAGCTTGTCTTTTTGCAGCTTCACCAACAATTCTTTCACCTTTTTTAAATGCTACTACAGATGGAGTAGTTCTACTTCCTTCAGGATTTGGAATAACCTTAGGAGCACCAGCTTCCAATACTGCAGCGCAGGAATTTGTTGTACCTAAATCGATACCAATAATTTTACTCATATATCATCTCTCCTTTATTTACTATTTACTTTTACTGAGGCAGGACGTATTACCCTACCATTTAATTTATAACCTTTTAATAACACTTCAATAACAACATCATCCTCCATCTCATCGATAGAATCTGTCATCAAAGCTTGTTCTAGATTTGGATCAAAAACTTCTCCAACACGATTAATCTCTTCAACTCCAAATTTCTTTAGAATCTCCATTAAATTCGCATACATCATTTTAAATCCATCTAAGAACTTAGATAATTCATCCGCTAAATCATTATCATCTAATTTAATAGCTCTCTCAAAATTATCAACAACATTAATTAATTCCGTAATTAAATCTTGATTCGCAAACTTTAACATATTTTGTGTTTCTTCGTCTTTTCTCTTACGATAATTAACTACTTCTGCCTGTGCTAACTGAACTTTTTCTAGTAAAGTTTGATTATCTTCTTGTAATTTACGAATCTGTTCTAATAATTTTTGATTTTCTTCTTTTAACTTAGAATTACCATGTTTATCTTTCTTATCTTTTTTTTGTTTTTTATCTTCCCCATGTCCCTCAGGAACAGGTACTTCTTCTTCAAGCTTTTCTACTTGTTGTTCTTCTACTTGTTCTTTTACTTCTTTTTCTTTTTCCATAACTACCTACCTTTCTATATTTTCCCTCATGTATTCAAGCATCGCAACAACACGATCGTATTCCATTCTCTTTGGACCAATAATCGCAAGAGTTCCTTCTTGATTACCATTTTTAAATCTAGTCTTAATAACCGTAACATCATCATCAATCTTACTCTCACTACCAATATAAACTTTAATGTTGTTATCATCATCTTCTTCAATCTTATGAAGAAGTTCTGGATTATCCAACTTATTAAATACGGACTGAATTTTTTCAATATTACTAAATTCTGGCTGTGTTAAGAACTTATTCCGTCCAACAACATTAACTTCTTGACTAGTAAAATCATTAAATACATGATAGAAGGCATTATATAGTTGTTCATGCTGTTTTACATATTTTCCTATAATAGGTTTCACTTCGTACTCTAATTTAGCACTAACTTCATCGATAGGAGTACCAACAATTAAATTATTAATTAAATTAACTGTCTTTTTAATTTCTTCTAAAGATACATCTTGCAAACGAATATTTTTATGTTCTACATGACCACGATCAGTAATAACAATTACAATCATACTACCTTCATCAATCGGAACTACTTCTATTTGTTTAAGAAGGTTCTCATGAGAGGTGCTACCAAGAACCACGGTAGTATAATTAGTCATATCAGAAATTACCTGCAAGCTCTTTACTATAACATCTGATAAAGCAAGCTGTTGATTATGAAATACCGTTTGAAGTTTTAACATATCTTCTCCCGTCATCTTCTTTGGTTCCATCAAATGATCAACATAATAGCGATATCCTTTTTCACTTGGAACTCGACCACTAGAAGTATGTGTCTTCTCCAAAAGTTCTGCTTCTTCCAAAGCAGACATTTCATTACGAACAGTTGCACTAGAACACTTTAATGTTTTAGAAATAGTCTTAGAACCAACTGGAATTGGATCTTTAATATATTTTTCTACAATCAATTTTAAGACCTTACATTGTCTATCCGTCAACATCAGCATCCGCCTCCTAGCACTATTATTCTACGAGTGCTAATAGTATTATATGACACTTCTTTAGCACTTGTCAATAGATTGTGCTAATTTTTTGAAAAATAAAAAGCAGAAAACCTGCTTTCTAATAATCCGCCCAGACAAATTTCCAACGTTGCTCTTTTTCTTGTGTAGACGTTTGTGTCTCTGCAGCCGTGCTACTAGTGTTATATCCCATTCGTAAACCATTAGAAGATGTAATTGTATAATACCCATTCTTCAAAGAAGCAATATTCCAATTTTGACTCGTATCATTAACATTATTCGTATACAAATCAATAAGAACTCCCGCTTCGCCAGAATCTTCAGAAACTTCTAATGCCATATTGGAAGATGTATTAACAATTCGGTAAACACCATTAGATTTATAAACACGCCATATCTGATTAGACTTTCCAGTAAAATCTGACATTCTAGCAAAAGTATTATCATTCTCGGTATAAGAAGACAAAACCATATTATCTGAATTCGCAGAAAAAATATAATAATTTCCTTCTGGAATTTCTCCTAAACTATCCCCGTGAAAAGTATTATAACGAATACCAGAAGCACTTTCTACTTCATTTACCACACCTGCTGAATTCGTATCCGTACTTTTATCTCTAACCACTCTCCAATTAGAACCATCGGTACTAACAGACAAAGTGTGTCCTTTAAAACTCATATTAGACTTTCCATATTGATGCCAAACGGCAATCTCATCTAAATCCTCTGCACTTGTCAACTGAACTTGAACGCATTTCTGTCCACCTCCAGAAATAGAAGCAACCGAAGAAGTATCATCCATAACACCATCAATAATAACACTACCTTCTTCCAAAGTTCCACCAGTGCCACTTACGGTAACTCCCTCTTGAGCAGCTAAATTTTTACCATCTTTAATCGCTTGAATTTCTAACCAATAGCCATTATTATCAACGGTATTTCCATCCACGCAATCACGAATATACTTAACCTCTTTTAACTTAGCATTACTTCCTTTACGAGGCGGATTAGAAATATCATTACCAGAAACCTTCGTAATCTGAGACTTACCAACATCACTATTTACGTTAGGAATCATAATACCATTATAAATAACTGGAGTATATTGTTCCGTAACCAATTCCCCATTTTCATCATATTGTCCACGATGAATAGTAAATTCTTTGGAGGTTTGTTTGACAGCCTCCCCGTCATTTCTTACTTGAACACCAGCAAAACCAGCAATAAAAGAAGAACCACCAGCACCTCCACCACCAACAGTAGAAGTTACACCAGAAGCACCACCACCATAGTAGCCTCCGCCACCACCGGCTAAATATTTACCTCCAGCTCCACCAGTTCCAAAACTTCCAGCCTCTCCAGACTCATTAGAACCTTCTCCATTCTTACCACCAGCAGACTGCAAACCACCATAAGAAATGGTAGGATCCGAAGCGGAAGGAGAAGAAATAGCTCCATTACCACCGACCAAAGTTCCACCGAATCCACCAGAAGCACCATATCCAGTACCACCACCACCGGCAGCAACCATAATACGGCTTTCTAAAGAACTTTCCTCGTTCCATTCTCCAGAAATCAAACGTACATCCGTAGCTCCACCACCAGCAAAATAATTAGAATTTTGAGTAGAGCCAGTACCACCCCCATTAAAAGCTTTAGTTTTTCCACCTTTTTCTCCATAATAGAAATAAAGATGATCATTTTCCTCTAAATAAATGATACCAGATACATAAGCACCACGACCACCTTTATTACCACCGCCGCCAGCACCCCATAATTCTATCTTATACCAACCAGCACTAGTGGCAATAAATTCATGACCATTTTTATCGGCTTCTCCACCGCCATATTCTCCACCAGTGTTTGTTAAATTCAATCGATTTAATTCATCCTCAATCTTATCAACAAACGTAGACGTACTCTTTCGATTTGTACCAAGATTACTAATTAAAGCCAAAACAATCAATAAAGACATTATCATAAGTCCATACAATAATGTCGAAATAGCAAAACCACGATTATCTAATTTCTTCATACAATCACCTATCTTACACATATTTTATCATAAATGTTTTAAGATAGCTACCCATTTATCACCATATTTTTTACTCTTTACAACAAAAAAATTATCTGGAATAATTATTTTTTCCAACTGATCACTTTCCGCAACAAGAATCCCATCTTCTGCAAGAATATCAAGAGAAACAATAGATAATATACTCTTTTCTATAAAATCTGTCTGATAAGGGGGATCTAAAAAAATAATATCAAACTTGACACCAAGCAATGCAAGTTCTTTTAGTACTTTTTGAAAATCCCCACAGAACGTTTTCGCATCCACAATACCAAGTTTTTCTAAATTACCTTGAATAACTTTACAGGCTTTCTTATTCTTATCAACAAAATAAACATCTGCCGCTCCCTCACTCAAGGCTTCAATCCCTAAATTACCACTTCCGGCAAATAAGTCCAAAACAACAGCGTCATCTAAATAGTTTTGTATCATCGCAAAAAGACTCTCTTTTACTCGGTCCATAGTAGGCCTAGTCCCAGAGATATCAAAACCATCCAATACTCTACCTTTATATTTTCCACTAATGACTTTCATATTATCACCTTCGACAAGATATTTCCTTCTGTATTTTCTTAAATTGTTGATTTAATCCAAGAATCAACAAATTAACATTGAACTCTGCTTCCTTGTACGCCAAAAAAGAAGGAGAATTTTCAATTTCCTTTTTTACTTCTTCTCTAGGATACAACTTATATTCCTGTACTTTTTGAACTAAAAAAGCATCCCCCAAAGCTATCTTTTTTTTCTCTAATAAATCAAGAACAACTTCTTCCTTAGATAAAACTTCTTTTAATTTTTCTACTTTTTCAATTAACTCTTCCATAACTCTATTCTAACATATATTTCATTTTAAAACATCCATAAATGTAGAAATCATCTCCATATCCCGAGTAAATTTTTCTATTTTATCAGGAACGGTCATCTTATAATACTTTTTCGCTTCTTGATTCACTCTCTCTAAAACGAAAGGATTACGATTTAACTCTTTATACCAATAAGAATTTGCTCTTAAATATTGATAAACCAAAGGATTACTCTTAATATAATTAATAGTATATAAATCCATTTTTAATCATCAAAATGTTGATACATCGGCCTAGGCTCATAATTATTAGAAGGAATATTACTATTACCAAGACCAATATCTTGCAAAAGTCCTAATGCTTTTTGAATATTTGTAATCCCTTTTTGTACAGAATTTAAATCAATATTTTTAATATTTTGCATCAACTCTCTAAGAGTACCAGAAAGCTCCGTAGACTCTCCACCAACACTACTGACACTAGTAGAAGAAAAATAATCTCTCCAAATACTACTATTTTCTCCATATATTTCATATAACTCATATAATTTCTGCCAACTAGTCTTACCATTCATTACGTAATTAGCAAGTTCTGTATGACCTCTAGCAAAAGACTTAAAACTTTCTTTCGACATAATTACCACCAATATAATATATGAAACCACAGAAAAAAGAAGAACTAATTCTTCTTTACCTTTTCTCTTGTATCACTAGAAATATTCTTATCAGCAAAACAAAATTCATAATATAGAATAAATAAAAATACTATTTTAAACTAATTATTCTCCTTTTTTTGTTCACTTTGCTTAATTAATCGCTTGATGCCATCCTTCTTTTCATCAGGAATATTAATACTTCTTACATAAGCATCACCATCGCGAACCATTAACTGAGAGAAGAAATGAATAACCTTATTTCCTTCATTATCTTTTACATCATACCAAAGACCTTCATTCATAATAGTCCAACCTTCTGGCATATTAACCAAGTAAAAAAGGTCAGTATATATGCCAATAATTTGAATACCAAGTGATTTATACATCATTTGAAGATACTCTTCAGAATCATATTTCTTACAATATTCTTCAGGGACAGAAGATCTAAACTTAATTGGAAGACAAGCTTGATTAGTACTTTTCTCTGTACTCCTTGCATCTAAAATTGCTTTTATGTTTTTCTCTTTTTCTTTCTTCATTTTATATTTCTTATATTTATCTTTAAAAGCATAATTATATTCAGGGCTATCTTTATCATAATTTTCTAAAAAATATTTAATTCTCTCATCATTTAATTTAATAAATCTAATAGTATAACCATGTTTTTTGACTACATATTGCCATATTTTCTCAGTAACTATTTTGTCAGATTCGGTATATGTAATTTCTGTTTCTAAAGCTCTATCATTAAATCTTACTACATTGTTTATATTATTACTTAATAATTCTAATAAAAATTTTGGAGTTAATATTTCTTCTTTAACAGAATCCATAATATTGCCTTTATCATCATCTAACTCTACACCACTATTAAAATTACTACTACACATTTCTTTATAATATTCTTCATCTTGATATTCTTCTGGAGTAATACTTAAAAATTTATTCTCTCCATTTCGACTTCTCCTTGCATATAATCTTGCACCTAATTTCCATAAGTCAGAAGTTAGTGCATTAGGTTTTCTCTCGTATATAGAATAAAACCAATCAGATTGATGCCATTCTACTGAACTTAAAATAGCTAGTGAGCACATTTCTTCATCAATATATTCTAAAGGCATAATAGCAAAACAGTTCTTCCTAAAACTAGTTGCATATTCGTTTGATTCCAATAAATCTTTAAAAAAATCTCTATCGAATTTTTCTATATTATTTGTAATATAGTTAAATACTTCTTTATTTGTAAATTTAGAAATAAAAAAATCTCTAGTTCTTGAAACTTCTGGCACATCAGAGAAACTGCATTCTCCCCACGTCATTAAAGAAACACAAACACTAGGTGTCCTTTCACTAATCGGATAATCTTTAATATTGTTGCTTTCAAGACCATAGGTAGCCAAACTACAATTTTTCCCTTTTTTAAAAGTACCATCTTCTACCTTTTTATTAATTCTTTGATATACCTCATCATTAATTGTGTAACGCATTATATATCCCCCTCTAATTGGCACATATTATAAGACTTTGCACCCAAAATGTCAATAATTCATTATATTCCGTATCAAAAAAACATTTTAGAAATGATAATAATATCATTATCTATTTTCTGAATCAAACTCACTTTCCTTTTATAAAAAAAGAGTCGACTTTTCCTATCTCTAGTCAACTCTTTTTAAATAGTACTCTTACTCATTTTATCTAAATTATCTAAGTATTATAGAATTTTTTAACCACTGAAATGTATTATTTCAAAAAGTCATCAATTGTCATCAAGCGGTCATCAATTTCTTTTAAACTAACTTTTTCTTTTTTAGGAATTATTTTTTCTTCTTTTTTCTCTTTTTCTTCGACATCAGAAATCTCTATTTCTTCTTGTTCAACTTCTCTTCTTTTTAGTGTTGCAATTAAGAAACTATCGACAAGTTCATGTTTGGATATCTGTCCTCCTGTCGAATAACGATCAGCGATATTTAATTCGGTTAATTTTAAAGTTTCAATTTCTCCATTCTTAATACCAATATAATTCTTAGAATCTGTAATAAATGTCTTAATAACATGATATGGATTACTCTTGACTTCACGAAGTACTAATAATCCTCGTCTAGCACGAGTAGAAACTTCAAATTCAGATAAATGAACACGTTTACCAGTACCTTTATCCGTAATAATAGAAATATATTCAGCTTCCACTGGAGAATACTGATTAATGGATACCAAGTGATCATCTTTTAACTTCATTGCTTTAACACCAGCGGCTTTTACTCCAACAATTGGTACTTCTTCTGTTAAAAAGCTAAGTCCATAACCACTATCTGTAGTAATAAATAAAGTATCTTTATCTTCTACAAAAGCATCAATTACCAAATCATCCTCTTTTAATTTCATACAACTAGTTGGCTTTGAATAACGAGACAATTTAAAGTCCGCTAATTTACTACGTTTAATCATACCATTCTTAGTAGTAATAACAACATTTTTATCAGTTTCAAAAGAAGTAACTGGAATAGCACTAACAACAGACTCTTCTGGGGATGTTTCAATAACATTACTAACATGTTTAGGCATATCTTTCCATTTTAAGTCTGGTAGAATATGAACTGGAATATGTAAATAATTACCGTGAGTAGTAAATACAAGTAAAGTATCGATGGTATTCATCTCATAAATTCCTAAGATATAATCATTTTCTTTAATGGTAATATCTTCTGGATTAGATGCCGTATAACTTCTAAAGGATGTACGTTTCACATAGCCATCGCGAGTAACCATAACAACACAGTCTTCTCTAGGTATCATTGCGGAAGTATCAATCTTAATTTCTGTAACTTCATCCTTGATATCAGTAAGACGCTCCGTTGGATACTCTTTCTTAACATCTCGTAAATCCTTTTTCATAACAGACTTAAGTACATCTTCACTACCTAAAATAGCCGTAAGACCACTAATAATCTTCTCCAAATTTGCCATTTCTTCTTCTAAAGCAACAACATCAGTGTTAGTCAAACGATAAAGTTGTAAAGTAACAATAGCTTCCGCTTGTTCCATAGTAAATTCAAATTCTTTTACTAAGTTTTCTTTCGCATCACTCTTGTTTTTAGATTCACGAATCACACGAATAACTTCATCTAAAATAGAAATACACTTAATTAACCCTTCCACAATATGATATCTTGCTTTCGCATGAGCTAAATCAAACTCGGTACGACGACGAACAACTTCCTTTTGATGAGCAATAAATGCATCCAAACATCCAGCAAGACCTAATAACTTAGGACGTTTATTTACGATTGCTACCATATTGAAATTGTAATTAATTTGCATATCTGTATTTTTTAATAAATAATTAATAATTAAATCAACATTCGCATTTTTCTTTAAATCGATAACTACTCGAACATCTGCTGCACTCTCATCACGTACTTCTTGAATACCATCAATCTTTTTATCAATACGAATATCGTCAATTTTCTTAACCATCAAAGCCTTATTTACTTCAAATGGAATCTCCGTAATGATAATAGATTTCCCACTCTTACTCTCTTCTACAGTATATCTACATTTAACAACAATCTTACCACGACCCGTTTGATAGGCAGAACGAATGCCATCAATACCTTCAATAATACCACCCGTTGGAAAATCAGGTCCTTTGACATATTTCATTAACGTATCTAAACTACAATTAGGATTATCAATTCTATGAATCGTTGCATCAATCACTTCCCCTAAATTATGAGGGGGAATATTGGTAGCATATCCTGCCGAAATTCCCATTGCTCCATAAACAAGAAGTGCTGGAAAACGAGCTGGTAATACTGTAGGTTCTAAAGTAGTATCATCAAAGTTCGGAGCGAATTCTACGGTATCTTTATCAATATCACGAAGCATTTCGTTACTAATCTTAGAAAGACGAGCTTCCGTATAACGATAAGCCGCAGGACTATCTCCATCAATAGATCCATTATTACCATGCATATCAATATAAGGAAGTCTAGTCTTCCAAGATTGACTCATACGAACCATCGCATCGTAAATAGAAGTATCACCGTGAGGATGATAGTTACCAATAACGTCTCCAACGGTCTTCGCACTCTTACGATATCCCTTATCATAAGTATTTTTCTCTTTATGCATAGAATATAAAATACGGCGCTGAACTGGTTTTAATCCATCTCTAGCATCAGGAATAGCACGTTCTTGAATAATATATTTAGAATAACTTCCAAATCTCTCACCCATGATATCTTCTAGAGTATAATCAAATATTTTTTCAATTACTTCTTGTGTTTCACTTTTCTTTCTTGGCATAACTTCACCCTCTTCTATATTTTATACTCATCTTCTAAGGTAAACTCAACATTCTCATCAATCCATTCTTTTCTTGGAGCAACTTCATCTCCCATAAGAACAGAAACACGTTTTTCAGCTAATTGTGCATCTTCAATATTAACACGAATCAAAGTACGGCTACCTGGATGCATGGTAGTCTCCCCCAACTGATCTGCATTCATTTCACCAAGACCTTTGTATCTTTGGATTTCACAACGTTTTCCCTTAGATTTTTCTTTCATCTCATCAATCGTATAAGCATACTCAACATTCTTACCAGATTGAACTTTAAATAATGGAGGAAGAGCTACGAATAAACGTCCATCTTCAATTAAAGGTTTCATATAACGATAGAAGAAAGTTAATAATAAACACTGAATATGTCCACCATCTTCATCCGCATCACTCATGATTATAACTTTACTATATTCACAGTCATCAATATCAAAGTTAGAACCGTATCCAGCACCAATGGTATAAATCATAGTATTAATTTCTTCGTTCTTTAAAATATCATCTTCTTTAGTTTTTTCTGTATTTAAAACCTTACCACGTAATGGAAGAATTGCTTGATAACGTCTATCTCTTGCTTGTTTTGCAGATCCACCTGCAGAATCTCCCTCGACTAAGAATAATTCTTTTTTTGTTTTATCTTTACTTTGCGCAGGAGCAAGCTTACCTGATAGACTTCTCTCTTCTTTTTTCTTACTTGTTCCTTTACGAGCTTCTTCACGAGCTTTACGTGCGGCTTCTCTTGCAATTTTACTACGTAAACTCTTATTAATAATTTCAGTCGCAATAGATTTATTTTCTTCTAAGAAAACTCGCATTTGTTCCGTTACAATATTTTCAACTGTAACACGTGCACCTGGAGTACCAAGTTTACCTTTTGTTTGACCTTCAAATTGTAAAATACCTTCCGGAATCTTCAAACTAATAACTGCCGTAAGTCCTTCACGAACGTCACTTCCCTCAAGCGCTTTATCTTTTGCTTTCAAAAAACCATTACTCTTCGCATAATCATTAAAAACACGCGTTAAAGCCGTCTTAAATCCAACTTCATGAGTACCGCCATCAATGGTTTTAACATTATTAACAAAGCTTACAATTGTTTCATTATAAGAATCGGTATATTGCATCGCAATATCTACTTCCATCTTATCTTTCGTACCAGTGATTGCTAAAACTTTATGAAGCGTATTTTTACCTTTATTCATATCTTCAACAAATTCTTCAATACCACGTTCGTAATGAAATTTACTGCTTCTCTCATCTTCTTCATCAATAACTTCAATCGTAATCCCTTTCAAAAGAAAAGCTGATTCCTGCATCCTTTCACAAATCGTTGTATAAGAAAAATTTGTAGTAGAAAAAATCGTATCATCTGGCATAAAACGTACAACCGTTCCAGATTTATTCGTAGTTCCAACTTTCTTTAAAGGTACCGCAACATGTCCACCATTCTCAAATCGAATATAATATTCACCCTTATCATGTTTAATAGTAACTTCCATCCAACGAGAAAGTGCATTAACAACACTACTACCTACACCATGAAGACCACCAGATACTTTATAACCATCACTTTCAAATTTACCACCGGCATGTAATACCGTAAAAATAACTTCTGGAGTAGACTTACCAGAAGCATGCATACCAGTAGGAATACCACGTCCATGGTCTTCTACACTGACAGATTTATCACTATGTAAAATAATTTTAATATAGTCACCAAACCCATTAATCGCTTCGTCAATAGCATTATCTACAATTTCCCATACTAGATGGTGAAGTCCTCTCTTATCAGTAGACCCTATATACATACCAGGTCTTTTCCGAACTGCTTCCAGTCCTTCCAATATTTTTATCGATGACTCATCATATTTTAACGCCATGTCTTATCACTCCTAATCTTGCTACTAATTATTATAACAAAAAAGTAAAGTTTTTCAAAGAAAACTTTACTATATTTGACAAAACGAAAAATGATTCCACAAAAAATAATATTTTTTTCAAAATCAGATAGCTCTTCTTATCTAAAAATAACTATTAAATGGAAAAACAACAACCATATTATTAAGATAATTTTTTTTGCTTAACATATTCATGAGCTGCTACTATTTCTTTAAGATGTTTGGATACCTCTGCTTTAGAAACTCCATATCTTTCTCTAAGAGACCTGGAATTATTCCAATCATACCAACTACACCAAAGACCACAAAGTCCTAAATCATATTGTAGATGTGCACTTTCATCCGCTCCCGGATTTCTTCCAGTAAGTAATATATGCTCTTCGTTTGTAATAAGATCACAAGAATCAAAAGAACCATCCGTAAGCTTCTTAGATAACTCTAAATAATATTTTCCAAGAGCACAAGAAATCGTAGCAGCCTTCTTCATTTTTGGATAATCCTCACGATAAACAGAAGAAAAAAACCAAGAAGAAAAAAGTGAAATCCAACCTCCTAATATTGTACTTCCAATTATTGCAGTTCCAACAATAGGATTGTCTGGAGTAAGAGGAGCAACTATAAATTGATTAGAAACACTAGAAATAATATCACTAGCAGCACTGATACAACAAATCTCTCCAGCCAAAGCAACAGCACCAGCACTAGCGCCAAGAACTTTCAACAGTTTTTCTCTAGTTTTTTTTATGTCATCATGATAAACACAAACCTGTTCACGCGCATATTCAATATAACCTTCAATAAAATCTAAATCATTTTCTAACTTTAATTTATTAAGAATTCCTGGCTTGTTTTTTAAGACAAAAGATTCCCCTCCCCGTTCAAAAACCTCCACATTTTCAACACCAAATTTCACTAATCTATGCATCTCAAAATCCCCCCAACATATTCCAATAAGGTATGAAACCGGCCTTATTATAACAAAAAGCGAAAAAAAAGTAAACAAAAACTTAGAGCACCAAATTCTACTTAACTTTTACCTTTTCAAAAACTTCTTAAAAAATACCATTTCCATCATAACAATAACATTAAAATCAACATTCACTCCGTTTTGCTATTTAAATTGACAGAATATTCAATAACTAATTTAAATTTTTCTTCCTACAATACCATATTTTATTTATTATCCAGTTTTTTTAATTTAGAAAAAGAAATAATCTCCGCTTTCTTTTTCACCGGATTCTGATAAAAAGGATGACTATCCCTTTCTAAATTCATCTTTTCTATAACATCAGTCGCAACATCACTACGTAACTGAAAAGGAATCTTCTCCCAATTTCTAAGTGTATGAAGCATTTCGAAAGGACCAATACTCTGTTTTTGATTAACAACTGCATAACACATAGCATTATAAATAAAACTACTAGCAATATCAAAACTAGATTGACTACTATCATAAGCAATAAGCTCACTTCTATGATCTTTTAATAAAATACATAGAAAATTCTTCAATGATTCCATATCCCATTCCAGTTGATTAACATCTCCAAACTGTTCTAAATAACTATCCGCAGAAATAAGTCCCTGTATGATTTTTTCATAACTATCAAGAGAAAAAATATCAAAACTAGGCATAGAAGAAAGTTCCTTCTTTTTTTCTTCAATAAAAGCATCTTTATCCATAATATCAACATTACGATTTTCAATACAATGACTAATAAAACGTCCAAAAGAAACTTCCGAAGAAATAAATTCCTCATAAATCTCTTTCTTCAACTCATCTTTAATAAAATAACAGTTCTTTAAAATACAAAAAACATCTTTTCTAGTAAAATCACTATTACCTTTTAAGACAAAATAAAGACCTACTTGATTCACTACTTTATCAATAATCTCTTCTCTACAATATGGCTGTCTAGTACCAACGATTTTTTCATAATAATTAGCATTAATTAAATATAATAAATCATTAATTTGATTAACATCATTACTATCCAAAGATATAGAAAACTCATTTTTCATATCTTCTACCTTAGAATAAAAATTAGTTGTTGTCTTTCCAATGATTTTATCTTTCTCATATATATCCTCTGCCATCATGACAAGAGATTGCTTTACACTTTTTAATCTCTTTTTTTCTTTTTCATACCATCTTTCATTTATTTTCTTCACCCCAAGAGAAACACCTGGCGTTAAAGCAACAGATACACCTAAAATAGCCAAAAAGGAAGAAAGATCATTCAAAAAAGGAATTCCAAAAACAACACTCACTCCAAAACTAATACCAAAACTACTAATGAATCGTACTAATTTATCATCTTCCATAAAACACCCCTTCACATAAATTACGTACTATTTTACCACAAAACGAAGAAAACAACAAAAAAAAGAATCCCTCATCTTACACACTTCAAAATCATTTACAAAATAAAAGATATATAGTATAATATAGCCACGAAAAAAAAAGGGAGTATCATTATGAAAATAGTAATCAAAGATAACGCTTTACAAGAATCATTAAAACAATACATGGAAAGAGATAATTGTTATTTAAGAACCTATTATGTCTTAAAAAGACCAATAGATACAGATACGTTAACAACTATAACGAAAAAAACAAACCATTTTTTATATAGTCTCCAAGATAAAATAATAAAAGCCTATATCCGCTCCAAAGGAATAGAAAAAAAAGTACAAATTCCATACTGTCAATACTACGACTATAACAAAAATAAACAAATAGAACTAGCTCTTGGAACCACTATTCTAATACCAGCATTAAGATTTAGAAATAGGACAACTTTTGGTAACTCAGGATATACCTATGAAAATGATCCATACCAATATATAGTAAGTGCTAATTTTATTGCTTTGCCTCAGGAGGATAAACAAATTTCTCCAGAAGAAATAAAAGAACAAATAGAAGAACTAGAAGTTAACAAGACATACAGAGAATATATTAATTTTTTAGTAAACCATCTTAAAGACTATAAAGATATCAATGGTCTTTCTATTGAACCAGAAAAACTATCGCATTCAGAACTTATCAAAATAAAAGAATGGAATATAGGAGATGTAATAGAAAGTTCACATATAGAAGAAACTCTTACCGAGGAAAATAAAATTCAAGAACCTAAACCATCTCCTACTCTAGATTTAATTTTAGAAATAAGAAGTCTTCTATCTACTTATTCGCAAGAAACAAGAAAATCTTATGAAACTAGACTACAAGAAATCTTACAGACAACAAAAGAAAATTCATTAGCAAGCGACTTCGAACTAAGAACAAAACTTTGTAATTTACTAGCAGATATTCAATATATAGACCAACCAAAATTAAAAGACCACGAAGAATATATAGATAAGTATCTAACAGATATTCTAACCTCTATTCAAAGTACAGATAATTTAGACGACCTAGAAAGTCATTTAGAAACATTCTATCAACTAGTAAATAAAATACAAAACCAAGAAGAAGTACCAAACTTGGCAGAATATGATACCCTACATCAAAAAGCAACCACAATTCTTTCTACTCTTTTAATAAAATTTCCAGAGCACCAAGAACAAATATTAACAACACTATCAGCAGACTTTGAACAAAGTATACGCTTTCAAATGCAAAACCACTTAGAAACAGAACTATCCTCTGGAGGAAATGCATTAGAAATTTATCCACTATTAACAGAAGGAATCGAAGATAACAAAGAATATATAAAAAAAGCAAGTAAAATATTACAGAAAAATAACATGTCTAAAAAACAACAATAAAAAACAACAATAAAAAACAATCCATAATTTATGGATTATTTTTTTTATAAAAGAACTTTCTTTGAGTTCACTTCTTCCAAAAGAGAATCCTTCTCTCGCAGCACTTTTATCCCTTGAGCAATATAATAATCCACTGGAGTATCACTAGATCTTTGAACAATAGAATCTTTCGAGAATTCTTTCTTTTGCAACAACATATCGAATCGATTTTCAATAAAAGAAGAAACATTTTTTTTGTAATTATTAGGCATATTTTTCAAAATATCAGTAGTGTAATTTTCTTGATGAATCAATAATTGATAAAATATTTCGGTAGCCACCCCCTGCAATTCCAAATATTCCAAAGAATCAATATTCGATTTGTGAACCTCTAAAAATTGAATCATAGAATAAAATTGTCCCATTCCTTTCTCAAAAAAAGAATCAAATTCTTGACTATTTGCAAAGAAAGAAAATTGTCGAAAATATTCACGATAAATCTTAGGGCTAATAATTTCTTTCGGTTCAAATTCCACTTCCGCAAACAACCGACATAGTTGTGCACGTAATTCCATACTAGATTCTGAAGAATTTTTCTTATTTTCGAAAACGGTCTTATGAAGCCATGCATTATACTTTCCCTGGGCATCCACAGGCAACCTAGAAACTCTCTGTTGGATATCTAACACAATACCTAAATCCAACTGATGACTATCTTTTTCTTCCTTAATTTGAAACATAGGAATAATTGGCCTAACATCTTCATCCATTTTTTTAGGAAAAATCGCATATTGATTTCGTTTATAATAACTATTTTTATAACGCCCACTTTGAAACTCCTTCAAGAAATTCTTTTTTTCTTTTTTAGATAATAATGAATACCCCTGAAAAAATTGTTTGAGTTCTTTCTCTCCAAAGTGTTTTTTTTCATTTTGTACTAAATAAGTAAATAACTGATCAACCGTTTCTATAATCATATCTTCTCTATACATTGTTGGAAAATGCTTTAAAACACAAGGGTAATAATTAACATTTAACAAATATAGAAATTGATTTATTGCATAAGTATCAAAAGAATCCAAATCAATAGAAGATTGAGAAAGACGTCCTTGAATAATGGAATCAAAACGATTCGTTTTAGAAGAGACAACAAACTTACCATCGATAAGATCATCAACCCTATGACGTATTTGCAAGGAAGTAGCGTAAGACGTTTTATGAAAATGTTCTTCTCTTTTATAATTCATTTTTACAATACCAAAAATTCCTCCTACAACAGACGCACCGACACCAACACCACCAAGAAGAGAAAAAACATTAGAAACTCCCAAGGTGTGAAAAAAACTAAAAAATAATATTCCAGCAGAACAAAAACTACCAAGACTAGACATTTTAAAAATAGACCGACGAACACGAGCAGCTTCCGCATCAACAACAGAAGAAGGATCCACTATAGAAGGAGTAAAGTCTTCTTTTTTCTCTTTCATAAACATACCTCCAATAAATCTAAATTAAGAATGATGAACAATATATTGTCTTTGGTTAAAATTATTCAACTCCCCTTCATGATTACGTAAAATATGAATACCTTTAGCAATATAATGATCAATAGGTACTTCTCCTTGATTTAAAGCATAAATAGAAAGATAATCCGGAGGAAGCTTATCTTGTTGTAAAAATCCATTCAATTGTTCTCGAATTTTTAAAGAGACACTCGTTTTATAACTATCCGTCATACCTCCCAAAATATCAGCAGTAAGATTTTCATGATAAAAAAGTAAATTACAAAAATGATTAGTAACCATAGAATGAAGTTCTAAAAATTCAACAAAATCAATTTCAACTTTATGATTTTCTAAAGACTGCACCATAAAATAAAATTTAGATACTTCCTGTTTAAAACTTTGTTCATCAAAATCACAACCAGTAATAAAAAAAGAAAACTGTTGAAAAAACTCACGATAAATCTCTGGCTGAACCGTAGACTTCTCTGCATATTTTACATCCGCAAACAAGTGAAACAATTGTGTACGTAATTCAAAAACAGAAAGAGAAGAATTTTTACTTTCCTGAAGAATTTCTTTTAATTTAGAATTATATTCTTTTTGTTCTTCAAAGGAAAGTTTCGAAATTTCTTGTTGAATTTCTTGTACTGTAGTCAAATCTAATTGATGACTATCCTGAGTTTCCTTTAACTGAAATCTAGGATCAATAGCTCGAACATCCTCTTCGGAAAGTTCCTTAGGAAAAACGGCATATATATATTGATGTTTTCCCTCTTTTTTTACTTTTCCACTTTTAAATTCCAGGAAAAAAAGTCGTTTTTCGTCTTTATCTAATAATTCATACCCCTTTAAGAATTTTTTTAAATCTTTTTCCGTAAAATCTAATTTTTGATTCTGTATTAGATAAGCAAATAATTGATTTAATGTCTGGGAAATCATTTGTTTTCTAGATAACGTAGGAAACTTTTTTAAAACTGCAGAATAATAATTAGCATTTAATAAATATAAAACTTGATTAATTCTACGTACTACATTATTTTCTAAGGAAATATCAAAATTTTTTATATAGTTCTCAATAAGAGGTATATAGTAAGAAGTAGTAGCAGAAATAGATTTTCCTAACTTACCAATATTTTCAAATTCCATAATTCTTTGATGTTGAAGAGCTAAATATTTACGCTGTTTTCCACCCTCTATCTTCTCATATAATTTCTTACCATATGTACTACCCACAAAATAAAAAGCAGAAACGGAAGCTCCCATTCCCAAAGCAGCGAAAGGAACAAGATTTAAAACATTCCCCAACACTCCTGCCGCAACCCCAACAATGAAAGTCGACGTATATTTTTCTATTTTTTCTTTCATCTTAATGGATTTTGCTTGTTTCGAAATAACATCCATAGCTTCTTTCGAATATCGTGATCTAACATTATTCTTAGTTAACAAATCTAACTTCTCTATTTTATCTTTCATAAAGTCCAATTCTCGGTCATCATAATCATAAAGCATAGACAGTCCTCCTAACAAAGTGAATATATTATATCACAACTTTAATATATTCCCAAGTCTTTTGACAGAAGAAAGAAAAAATGCTATAATATGACCTACAAAAAAGGGAGCAATAATTATGGAAATAACAGAATTATATGATATAAAAAAAATCAAAAAAAAGATTTCAGGAAAACAAGCCAGAATAAAAACAGTATATGAACTAAAAGACCCTGTAGAAATAGCAAGTCTAACTCAAGAAATAAAACTACATAGATTTTCTAGAAAAAAACAAATAAAAAGACAAAACGAAGAAATAAAAAGACTCATAGAAGAACATGGAATACTAGATACCTACCAGTTTTTAGCAACCACCTATGTCCCAAAAAACAATTTTGATAAATCAGCTTATTTCTGGGGAGAGAAAAGTATTTTTGATACCCCAATATACGCTAACGTATGTGGAGTAAATATTAATATACCATCCATAAATATAGTAACTGATGAAGAAGATTATTATGATAAAAAACCTAGAACCTATAAAAGTATGATAAATTATCCTTTTCAAAATTTAAAAAGCACAAACTTTATATCTTTAGGATTTGAAGACGAACCAGCAAACGATAAAGACATAAAACAATATTTAGATACGCTAGAAACCCCTCAAAACTATTTGGAGTTAATAAAATTATTAACACAAAAATTAAATTCTTGTAAATTTGACGCCTATTATGATTTACCACCATACTTACCTAAAATAATCTATGAATATTTAAAAAGCAAAACACCAGAAGCAAAAACACAACAAACAGCAATACAAGAATATAGTGATATTTATCACACAAACTTAGATACAATTTTAGAAATAAAAAAAGAAATTTCTTTCCTTCCACAATCACAACAAGAAAAACTAGAAAAACGACTAAATGAATTATTAGAAACCGTTGAAAACAAGCAATCAGAAACACAAATAGCTATTTTTAGTAGTGCCTATAATAGACAACTAACTCTAGAATCACAATTATATAAGCTTCTAGCTGATGTAAAAATAGATTCAGAAGAAGATATAGAATATAACCCAGAGATATATTTTGAATACTTGCGAGCTTTAAATAACGTGACATCAACTGCTGAACAAATGCGAGAAAAACTTCCATATATATATAAAATGATAAATACAATTGAAAAAAATAAAACAAAAGTAGCATTTTTAGAATATGAGAATATCCATAGACAAGCAACTGAAGCACTAACAAGAATCCTAATAACGTACAAAACAATTAGAGATGAATTACTAACAGAATTAACTCCAACCTATCAAAGAGCTATATATTTAAACATATATAACAAATTAGATACCTATGGAAAAACAGCAACTGAAGAAGAAAAATTAACAATAATTCCCTTGTTATTAAATAAAACAATAGAAGAAAATGAATTCATTAGAAAAGCAAGTGAAATATTATCTCCTAACAATAAAGGAAAAGAAAAACAAAAAAATAAATTTTAATATATAAAGGATGAAAAGCATGGAAAAAAACAAATTATATGATATAGAAGCTATCAAAGAAGAAATAGAAGGAAAAGAGATTTTAAAAAAAACAATCTATGTATTACAAAATGATTTAAATAGTCAAGAAGTAATAAAAAAAGAGTGGTTGCCATTCTTTCGAAAAACAAAAAAAATAAATGAATTTCGAAATCAAAGCAAAAGAGCCATCGAAGAAAAAGGAATTGTAGAAACTTATTATCTACCATACATATATGGAACAATTTGTGGAACAGATATCTACATACCAAACATTTTAGAAAGAGAAACCTACGATGGACCACAATATAGAAACATCTGGAAAACAACAGCAAAATCAGAATTTTTCGATGATCTAACCCAGACCAGACTTATCTCTTTTTCATGGGAAGATGAAGTAGCAACACCAGAAGAAATAGAACTATATATTAATGTAATTAGTGAAGAACAAAACTACCTAGAACTAATTGAAACTTTAGCAGAAAACTTAAGTTTTTGTAAATTTAATCGTTACTATCCATACCCACCCTACTTACCAAAAAAAATAAGTGACTATCTAAGTGAACAACAAAGAACTCCAGTAGAAACAGAAAAAAGAATTACAGATTATACCGATATCTACTCTTCCAATGCAGAAACAATATTAGAAATAAAAAAACAATTACTTTTTCTCCCAAGAATCACAAAAGAATATTATGAAAAAGAATTAACCTCCATCTTAGAAAGCTCCCCTCCTACAACAGAACTTACTATATTTAGTGATGAATACACTCACCAATTAGCACAAAAGGAAAGATTATTTCGACTACTAGCAGACATTAATGTCCAAGATTTAACAGGAGGGAAATACCAACCAGAATTATTAAAGCAATATATAGAAAAATTAAAAACTCAGGTAAATCAAAAAAAGAATCCTTCAGAACAAGAAGAAATAACAAAAAATGTGTTTTTCATAATAAATTATCTAGAATTAAATAGAAAAAAAGAATCATTCGAAAAGTATCAAGAATTACAAACAGAAATTGTAGAAATTCTCACAGATACTTTAGTATTCCAAGAAGAAATTCGTGAAAATATTCTAACAGAACTTACTCCACTATATCAAAGTGCTATCTATTTAAATCTTCACGAGAAATTAGAACAAAAAATCAAAGAAAGCGACCAAGAAGAAGTAGCATTAATCGCTTATCCAATATTATTAGATAGTACCATGGAAGAAAAAGAATTTATTAGAGAAGCTCTAAAAATACTATCACCAGCAACAAATAAAGCATTAGAAAAGTCAAATAAAAAACCCACAACATAAAATTGAAAAAAATAATAGTCCAAATATATAAAGACTATTATTTTTTTATAAATTATTAATTAATATCTTCTAACTTATCGTAAGCACCTTTAGCAGCATTTTTTGCCATTTCTTTCATATTAGACATAGCATTAGGATTCTTTTTAAAATACATATATCCAGCAACTCCCATACCACCTAAAATAGCTGCCCACATCATTTTATTTTTTATTTTCTTTTCCATATTATTCACCTCATTTTTATTATGAGGTATTTTTTTTATTTTATACCGTTTTCTAAAAAATCTTTAATGGTAGTTCTACGAACATCCGAAGATGTATTATTAACCGCTTGTCGAAGTGCCTTTTTATCACCAATTAAATATAACATTTTCTTACTTCTAGTAATTCCTGTATATACAAGCTTACGATAAAGCATTTTTCTGTATCCTTGAACAATTGGCATCACAACAACATCAAATTCACTTCCCTGTGCTTTATGAATAGAAATAGCATAAGCTAAGCGAAACTTATTAAAATTAGCCGCCGTAAAAGTTACTTCATTCCCATCAAAATCAATCGTAATTTTTTTCGCTGGTTGAGTAACAATCTGACTAATAATACCAATATCACCATTATAAATATTTTCCTCTGGCATATTGGTAAGTTCAATAACTTTATCACCTTCACGAAATATCACATCACCAACCACAAGTTCTTTTTTACTTTTATCTTTTGGATTAAAAATAACTTGTAGTCTTTGATTAATCATATCAATACCACAGTTTGTTTTATACATGGGAGCTAAAATTTGAAAATTTTTATAAGATAAATCTTTAAACGTAGAAGAAACATCCATCAAATTAGAAATAACATCATCATCACTACATTCAATAAAAGTTAAATCTTCTTCCTTATTAAAAACATCATCGAATACTTCTCCCTTACGTACATCATAAGCAAGACTTAATATATTAGAATCTTTCCCCTGACGATATAATTCTTTTAATTCAATAACTGGTAGTTTGGAACTACTAATTAAATCATGTAATACTTGTCCTGGTCCAACCGATGGTAATTGATAACTATCTCCTACCATAATCACTTTACAATTCGCAGAAATACCACGTAACAAACTAGCCATAAGTAAAGTATCAACCATACTAGACTCATCTAAAATAACAACTTCCACTTTACTTTTATGATACTCATTTACTTGAAACTTATTCGTCTCTTTTTGCCATTTCAAAAAACGATGAATCGTACTCGCTGGCATTAAAGTAGCATCACTCATTCTTTTCGCTGCTCTACCTGTAGGAGCAAGTAATTGAACACGTTCCGCTAACTTTTCATAACTAAGTTTATGAACTTCTTTATATAACTCAATAATACCTTTCATAATCGTAGTTTTACCGGTTCCAGGTCCACCAGTAATAATCAAAAAATTTTTACGAATACTATCTAATATTGCTTGTCTTTGATCATCATTATAAGTAATACCAAAAACATTTTCCATTTCCGTTAGTTTATCCTCTAAATTCTTAAAAACCTCATCCTCTTTACGAGCTAATAATCGAAACCTCTTTACAATTAAAGTCTCCGCTTCCCACATATCTTTTAAATAGTATCTGTCTTCCTTATTTACAACCATGATATCTACAATCAAAGACTCCATAGCTTTTTTATATACTTCATCAGAAACACGAACTAATAACACTCTAGGTAAATACTGAAAAATCTCATCATAATAAAAATAACTATGTCCATAAGTATTACTAACTTCTTCCATTATATATAAAATAGCTGCTCGAACACGAACAAAAGAATCTTTTTCTATTCCATTCTTTAAAGCAATACGATCAATCTTTTTAAAATTAAGTTCATAAATACTATATTCTAATTGATAAATATCTTCTTCGATGACTTCTTTTACTCTATCTTTATAATAATTATAAATAAGCATAGAATCCTTAGTAGAAAAACCTAAATTAGATAAATATAACACTGTCTCATAACTAGACTCATATTCTTTTAATTTATTATGCAAAGTATCTATATTAGTTTTAGTAATCCCAGGAATTAAAATCAAATTATCTGGATTTTCCAAAATAATTTGTAAGGTATCCTTACCAAGTACATCTACAATAGCCTTTGCTTTTTTCTCACCAATCCCCTTAAATAAACCACTTGTCAAAAACTCAACGATAGCATCTTTCTCCTCCGGTTTACATCGTTCATAACTACTAACCGAAAACTGCATACCATATTTAGGATGCTCCACAATTTGACCAAAAAAAAGATAGGTATCCATATCATTTAGTTCATGAAAATACCCAGTAAAAGTAATTGTTTTATCTAAAAATGGAGTAACTTGAGGACTATTGGTTTCTTTTACTTTAAAAAGTCCAATATGATACCCATTACTATTTTGATAAATACTTCTCTGATAATGCCCTTTGATATAGATATCCATACTTTCCTCCAATCATTTATTCATTATTTTTTCTAGCAACATACCCTTGATTGATATTCTCTTCTTCTTTGAAATCAGAATTATTCTGTCCAAGAACATTTTCTTCTTTTTCTAAAATCTCAATTTCTGTATCTTTTGACATAACTTCTTCTTCCAACTTTTTTTCTTCTTCTTTTTTGACAGCCATCAATTTTTGAAACATAAAATTATCCATAAAGCACCTTCTCTCTTTTTATTGTAACAAAGAACTCTCTCCAATACAATATGGATAACGAACTTCGATAATTTTTACTGTAACAAAAGTGTTCGAAGGAATTTCTCCATCCATTTCTACATGTAAATAGGTATCCGTATGTCCATAACTTTTACCGTTCTTAACTTCCTCCACCAAAACAGAAACTTCTTTACCAACAAAAGACTCGTAATAAGAACATTCCAATTCACGAGATAAAGATAGTAATATTCGAGCACGTTCTTTTTTGACAGAAGAATCGATATGATCTGGCAAATCCATCGCCTTGGTACCTTTTCTTTCACTATAAGGAAATACATGAATTTTAGCAAAACCAATCTTACGACAAGTAGCAAGTGTTTCTAAAAAATCTTCTTCACTTTCACCTGGAAAACCGACAATAACATCCGTAGTAATCGCAATTCCTGGACGAATACGTCGAATCTCTTCTATTTTATTGAAAAAATAATCCAAATCATACTTACGATTCATAAGTTTTAAAACATGATTACTTCCAGCTTGTAATGGAATATGCAAATGATTAACAATAATTTTATTCTTAGCAATTACATCCAACACTTCTTCTGTCAATTCAGTAATTTCAATAGAAGAAATACGTAAGCGTAAAAGTCCTGGAATTTTTACAATTTCCCTTAATAAACTAGCAAAATTAGTATGAATATCTACTCCATAATTTCCAGTATGAATACCAGTCAAAACAACTTCTTGATATCCATGCTCTACCAAATCTTTAACTTCACGTAAAACTAAATCAAAATCTTTACTACGACATTTTCCACGAACAAAAGGAATAATACAATAAGAACAGAAATTCTCACATCCATCTTGGATTTTAACAAAAGCTCTTGTTCTTCCAGGAAATTCATTGATATACATATCTTCAAACTGTCTTGGTAATTCAGAATATAACTGGCGAACCCTTTCTTTCTTTTGAAACCATTCATCTAAAAGCGAAACAATTTTAGACTTATCTTTATTTCCAAGAAGAATATCTAGTCCTGGAATAGAAAAATCTTTATTTGCCTCAATAAAACATCCCATCGCAACGACACAAGCTTCTGGATTCTTCCTTATCGCTTGACGAATCATCTTTCTAGACTTAATATCACTAGTATTTGTAACAGTACAAGTATTAATAATATAAACATCACAAAAATCATGAAAATTTTTTATTTCATACCCCGCATTTTTAAGTAAATGAATTACATATTCACTTTCATAAGTATTTACTTTACAACCTAATGTCAAAACTCCTACACTTCGCATGATTACCTACTTTCTTTAAATTCTTGATACCAAGTATCAAACTTATCGGTAGCACTATCAATCGCATCTTTTGCTTTATCAACGGCCTTAGAACCAATTTCTTTCCCCTTTTCTACATAAGGAGAATAAGCATCTTTAAAACGGTTCTTATCTTCTTCAAAACTACCTACAACATTATTATACTGATCTTCTCCAACGGTTTCCTTATATTTAGAAACAATAGAATCTTTTAAACTTTTTGCTTTATCGACAACGGTAGTATATCCTTTTTTCGCAGCATCTTTAATATTCTCCTTATAATTAGGAAAATAAGACTCAATTTTAGAATCAATACTTTCATAAAGAGATAATACTTTTTCCTTCGCAGAATCTGTTAACTCTGAAAACGTCATTCCTTTTATCGTACCACCATAAAAGATAAAATCTGTAAGAGTAATAAACGTATCTTCCAATCTTTCTTTTACCGTTTTATCATTATTCGATTGACGAGTCAAACTATCCACTTCTTGTTCCACCTCTTGAACATAAGAGACAACTTCATTCTCATTACTAGCTTTACTAGTATCCGTAAATAATGTCTGATTAGATTCTTCACTAATATCTGTTGCCGAATCTTTTTTCTTTTCCTTCTCTTCTTTTTCTACTACTTCACTCGTTCCCGTATCTTTTTTGTTATTAGTACGAGTTGTACTTTTATTATTTTTATCTACTGGCCAAAGCAATAAAACAAGTAAAATAATAACAATAATAAGACAAACCAATATCGCTATATCCAAAGGCCTTTTTTTCATATCCCAACACCTCTTTTGTGACCAAATTATATCATATTATATGATTTTTTTCAAGAAAAGAAAAAAAGCTCTATAAGAGCTAATCTAGTTTTTTCTGTAATTCTTTCAACGTCATTAAAAATTCATTTGTTTTTCGAATTTCTTCATCTAATTTTTCAAAATTTGCGGTATTTTCTAATTCAATATCAGAAGCAGTAGTAGCCTCCATTTTTTCTATTCCAAAAACAGGAGAAATAATAGGACTGCTCTTAAACTTTTTATGTTCCTGATAAACCGTACTCTCTTCTGGTTTTACAGGCGCTTCTTCTTCAATAGAAACAGTCTGAAAATCATTTAAAACCATTTGTTCTGTAATTGGAGAAGATTCTGCAATCACTGGTTCTGCAGTAACAGAAACCACACTAGAACTCTCATTTGCAGTTTTCATTCTTTCTTCTAAATCTTGAATACTAATAGGTTCATTACCTTCATCTTCTAACTTTTCAAGTTCACCACTCTCGTACATTGCTTTTCCACGAGACATTAATTCATCCAAACTAATAATAGCATTTTGTTCTTGTTCTTCTTCAAATGCAGTAAGTTCAATATTTTTTACTTCCGCCTCTGCTTGTTCCAAAGCTTCCGTTAACTTCATAAGTTCTGCTTGTGCTTCGGTAGGATCTGGTTCAATACTAGTATATTGTAACTCTTCTTCTTGTTTTACTTCATCCAAAGAAGAATTTTCAATATCAGAAATTGACTCTAAAGAAACAGTATCTTCCTTAATCTCTGGTGTCGTTAAAAGTTCCGCATCTTCCTTAACTACTTCTTCCAAAGAAGAAACTTCCTCTAAAACATTTTCCATAGGAGTAACTGCTTGATCAGAAACTTCTACAACAACATCCTTACGACTTTCTTCTTCCTGTATTGGTATTAAAACCGGTTCACTAGAAACAACTTTATCTTCTTTCTTATCTTCTACAGGAGAAATATCATCTACTATTTTTTGTAATTCCCGAGTATTTTGTCGTTGTTTTCTTTTATAGTAAGTTTTATCAAAAAAATAAATTATTAAATATAAAACGGATGCAATCCCCACAAGTGAATACACCACAATCATTTCCTCTGTTGTTAAAAAATCGATTAATCCGCTCATTATTTCCACCTCTACTACTAGTCTACCACAGCCCATGAAAAAGAATAAAGTAATAACCACAAATTTATTCTTTTTTTAAATATCATTGACAAAAATATTTTACATATTTTGACAATTGTTCGATTGACAAATATTTACAGTCAATTCAGAGTATCTTTCTATATATAATCATAACACAAATTACAAAATTTAAAAGTGCTTTTAAGAAATTAATAGAAAAAAATAGAAAACATATACTGTAATATGAAAGAAAAATTTATAAACTCTGTAATCATCTTATTAATAGGTGGACTATTAACAAAACTCTTAGGAATGTTAATAAAAATTATTATGAGTAGACTGATCGGTACCGAAGGATTAGGTCTATATATGATGGTACTTCCCACTTTCTCCTTATTTATAGGAATAGGACAATTCGGCCTACCTACAGCCCTATCAAAACTAGTAGCGGAAAAAAGAAAAAATAACATAAGATTATTCTTCTCAATTCTTCCTATCGCCCTAATCATTAATTTAGTATTAATAATAACAATTATAATCATTGCCCCCGTATTGGCAAACACTCTACTACACGATTCTAGATGTTATCTACCAATTCTAGCTATCGCTGTCGTAATTCCTTTTACTAGTCTTTCTAGTATTTGTAGAAGTTACTTCTTTGGAAAAGAACAAATGGCTCCTCATGTAATTTCAAATCTTGTAGAAGATATAGTAAGATTAACTCTAATGATTCTAGGAATACCATTTTTCCTACCAAAGGGATTAGAATATGCCGTATGTTATATCATCTTATCAAATGTAGTTAGCGAAGGAATATCCATTCTTATACTTTTCTTATTTTTACCAAAGAAAATTCAAATAAAAAAAGAAGATTTACTTCCCAAGAAAGACTATATGAAAGAATCACTTTCCATAGGAATACCAAATACAACAGGAAGACTATTAGGAAGTATCGGTTACTTCTTAGAACCCATCCTATTAACAACAACTCTACTAGTCGTAGGTTATTCATCAAAATATATTATGATGGAATATGGTATCTTATCAGGATATGTTATGCCTTTACTATTACTCCCATCCTTTTTCACCATGGCAATATCACAAGCTCTTCTTCCAGTAGTATCTAGAGAATATACACGTAAAAATTATAAATTCGTAAAACGAAAAATAAAACAAGCCATTCTCTATTCCTTAGCCATAGGAATACCAGTAACTATATTTTTTATAACATTACCAGAACTTCCACTAAAACTAATTTACCACACAAAAGAAGGAATATCCTACATGCGATTTCTAGCTCCAGTTTGTCTATTTCAATATATTCAGTCCCCACTTTCGTCTTGTCTAGATGCCATGGGAAAAAGCAAAGACGCCATGGTAGCAACAACACTAGGCGTAATTACCCGTTCTTCTCTCTTAGTAATCTTATCTTTATTAAAAATTGGTTTATGGGGATTAATTATTGCTATTTCAATAAATGTGTTCGTAGTCACTTTCTATTCAATAAGAAAAGTAAAACACTATCTTACTTAAATTTTTTTTAAATCTTAAACCTCTCCTCATAATTTAATAAAAATATTGAAAAACTCCCTATTTTTCACGCAAATTACACATTCTTTAGTATAATATTACTACAGGGAGGGATTTCAAATGAAAATATTAGTAGTCGATGACGAAAGAATGATTCGTGAAGTCATCAAAGAATATTGTGCTGCCAATCATTATACTACCGACGAAGCAGCCAGCGGAAAAGAAGCTTTAAAAAAGCTACAAACCAATACTTATGACTTTATGATACTAGATATCATGATGCCAGAAATGGACGGTTATACATTGCTAGAAGAACTTCCAAAAGAAAAAAGAATCCCCACTCTTGTCCTATCAGCAAGAGGAGAAGAATTTGATAAACTTCGTGGATTCGAATTAGGAATTGACGACTATTTAACCAAACCATTCTCACCAAAAGAGTTAATAGCTCGTATCAAAGCAATTTATAATCGTGCGAACCAAAATTTACCCAGTATATATAAACTCAATACTCTCGAACTTAATTTTTCCGCACATACTTTAAAAATAGATAATAAACTAATAAATGTTACTCCGAAAGAATTTGAAATCCTTACCTATTTAATAAAAAATAAAGGAATTGCCGTATCTAGAGAACAATTACTATCAAGACTATGGGGATATGATTATTTTGGAGATGATAGAACCATAGACACCCATATAAAAATGCTTCGTAATAATTTAGGAAAATATCGCAATCACATTATTACAGTAAGAGGCATCGGTTATAAATTCATAGAAAACAATGAAGAAGAATAGCTTACATATTAAAATATGGCAATACTTTTTAATATTTTCAATATTAATACTTGGTTTTTTATGGGCATTCCAAGTTCTTTTTTTAAATAGATTTTACCGTATGAGTAAAACCAAAGATATCGCATCGGTAGCAAATACAATCGAAAGATATCAAAATAACAGTAATATCGCTGACATTATCGATCAAGCAGCCATGACCAAAAGTGTCTGTGTCGAAGTAGTAAACGAAAAAGCAAGTACATTATATTCATCCATGTATTTTGGAAAAGGATGTGTTTCTAGCAAAGAAGAAAGTCTAGGTTATAAGAAAGATTTTATTAGAAGTAATAAAGAAAGACAAACATATGAATTAATAAACCCAATGTTTGATAATCATACCCTAATTCAAGCAATCAAACTAGATAGTGAAACTTATGCCTTTATCAACACCTCCATGGATCCCATTGATGGAACCGTCGATATTCTGCAAACACAACTAATTTATGTAACCATTATTGTATTAATATTATCCTTTGTTATCGCATATTTTATTTCTCATCACATTTCTAAACCAATTGTTCAAATGAACAAAGCCGCCAAAGGGTTAGCCGAAGGAAAATTTCAAGTATCTTTTAAAACCGACGAAGACATTAACGAATTAAACGAACTTGCTACTTCTCTAAACTATGCCAAAGATGAATTAGCGAAAACGGACGAATTAAGACAAGATTTAATGGCCAACGTTTCTCACGATTTAAAAACTCCATTAACAATGATTAAAGCTTACGCCGAAATGAGTCGTGATTTACATATAAAAGACAAAAAGAAACAAAAAGAAGATATGAATATCATTATTGATGAAGTAGACCGGCTAACAATATTAGTAAATGATATTCTAGAATTATCTAGTATGCAATCAAATATTAATGAACTAGAGAAAGAAGATTTTGATTTAATTCACCTAACACAAGAAATTCTTCATAGATATACAGTCCTACAAGAAACAGAAAATTATATTTTTGAATTTAATCATAAAGAAAAAGAAATAATCATTCATGCAGACAAAAAGAAACTAGAACAAGTAATCTACAACTTAATTAATAATGCTATTAATTACACAGGAGAAGATAACAAAGTAATAATCAATATAACAAAAGAAAAAACTAACATCTTAGTAGAAATCAAAGATACAGGAAAAGGAATCAAAAAAGAAGACCTTCCTTATATCTGGGATAAATATTATAAAAACAAGAAAAAACACAAACGAAATTTAGTAGGTACTGGTCTAGGACTTTCCATTGTAAAAAATGCTCTACAACTACATGACTATGAATACGGAGTTACATCCGAAAAAAATAAAGGTTCCTGCTTTTATTTCAAAATACCAAGAACCAAAGAAAAAAATCATAAAGAAAATTAATCTTTATGATTTTTTTGTATAACAGAACGACGAATATCCCATAACTCCTCCGGTAAAACCGTATGTTGGTTAATAATTGCTCCAGAAATAGTATTATTATAAAGAGATAAAGGTTGTTTTATCGTAGTACTTTCCAAATTAACATCAGTAAAATCTGTACTATAATCAAATAATCGATCACGATCAATATCCTCATCACAAACCTCGAAATAGCAACCAGACAAATCTTTATGATAAACCGTTTGCGGATTAAAATGGCAACTCTTAATATTCGTATTTCTAAAATCAATTTCTCGAACGTCTACATTATCAAAAGAAATATCACTTAAATCATAATATTCTAAATCATCTCGAAACTCTGGACGAACAATCCAGTGACCTCCCACTTCATCATCTACCATCTTACATAAAATATCCTTTGTAATTGGCTGACGCTCTCCTAATTTTTCATAAAGTCTCTGATTTTTCTTTACCAATTTTACTATTTTTAAATTATTATTCGCAACCAATTGTTTTGCCTTATCTACAACCTGAAGTTCTTTAATTTTTTCTTTTTCTTTTCCTCTATCAAATCTCTTCTTTCCTTCAATGAAATAATCCGTTCCCCTATACTCTTCCAAATAACGACTAAAAAAATCAGGTAAATCTTTTAAATAAACTTTAAAATTTGGAAATGCTTTAGAAATCATAAACTCAACCTCAGGAAGAAGTCTACTATCACTATCCTTCGTAATAAGAAGCGCTACCGAATCATCACGAAAAATATCACAGAAGGAATCATAAAGACGAGCATCCCGTAACTGATAATCCAAATCCAAACTCATAAAAATATTACCACAACAATGCCATGGTTTTAGGCGAAAAAGAGAAACTTTATGCATAAGAAGATTAATAGGTGCTTCCTCCTTATAATAATATAAACTATGATGCCATTCTCCAGTTGCATAAGAATCTCCAGAAGCATCCCTACTCTCATAAAGATAAAATGGAAAAATAGAAACTTCCACATGAGATTTTTCAGTATCACTAGCCATAAATTTTTTAAAAGAAGAAATCGAAGAAACACCCTTATAGTATAGACGCATTATTTTTTTCAAATCCTTCTTATACCCTAAATAAATCCCTTGTAAAGAATCCATATTTTTATTTTTTAAATAAGAATCATGTTTATGATTCCAGTATACTTCTTTAAATAAAAAATTATTTTGATGGTTATAAAAAATATCCATAGAAACGGTTTCAAGGCAACAATCATCATATTCTCTATGATACCAATATTTTTTTAAATTTTCTGGTGTAGTTTTATCCTGTCGCCAATTATCTTGAACTAAAGATAAAGACAAACGAACAGGATAAGATAAATCCTTAGACAATCTTTGTTCTAACGTTTCTTTCGCATCATAAAACTCTTTAAAACAGTCCTTCAAATAAGATTGATACAAAATAATAACATCTCGTAAAGACAAGCAGACATCACCATGTATCAAATCTTTAACTTCGGTAAATACATTTCTTCTCTTAGAAAAAGAAATTAATTCTTTAACTTCTTTCTGAAGTTTCGAAAAAGAAACTTCCTTAACTTCATCTACCATAAAAATCCCCCTATAAATTTTTCATATTATAACACAAAAAAAAGAGAAAAAGCAAAAAAAATTACTTTTTCAAAACACAAAATAATTAAATTTCACCATTTAACATCGCTTCATCCATATCATCTAATATATCCATAATCTTATTAGCAAATTCTTTATTTTCCCGAAACACTTCACTAGTAGAGGCGTACAAAGTCATAAACGCTGTCTTTTCTAAAATAGGAATAACCAAAACATCATCCGGAACAAAAACTCGTATCATCATTTGATAACAACTAGTCTTATTCGCAGTCATACGAGTTCTACGCTGACTCTTTTTCTCCCTTACCACCATATCATCAAGTAACAGTTCATAATTTTTTAAATCTGAAATCAAATACTTACGATGAAACTCCTTCGTATGGAAAACAATTTCCTTATGGTTACCAACACTAATACCAGACGAGATACTATTCAAATAAAAAACCTGAGGCATCACACCACAAAACATATCTAACTTCTTATGAATCAATTCTTCCCGGTAATTTCCATCTTGAAATAACTTTACAAAAAGATCAATGGCATCCTTTAGTCCATTCACAGTAAATAACATATTACCCATCAATAAAATTCTACTCATCAAACCGTTTTTTATAATTTCTACAGAAAGATCCACATATTGATATTTCAGATATCCACCCTCTTGTATTAACCATAAATATTTCGTGGTTGCTACAAAATAAAACTTAACTCCCGTTTTACACTCAGAAGCATAAAGACAAGAACAAACCAATTCATCCATCGGAATAAGACCACGAATAAGAATAGCATCTTTCTCATTTAAATCTGGACACATATCCATAAGAAGTTTATAACTAATAGTCAATTTCCTCTTATCTACTGGAGAAAAAGGATAAAAACTAGGAAGAGTAAATACCTTTCCCAACAATTCTTGATATCTAGCCTCTTCCTCTTGCATTTTTTTATATTTATCCTGAACACCAGTAAAAAATTCTTTAAACATAGCCCACCTCAATAATTAAAATATCATACTCTTATAACTATAATACCATATTTAATTATAAATATATAGCTCATGTTGTGCTCTCGTACAAGCAACATATAATAAATTTCTCTCATTTGTTTTATAAGAATTTTCACGATCATTATACAAAATAACACTATCAAACTCTAATCCCTTAGCTAAATACGCTGGAACAACAACCAAATCACGTCGAAATTCTTTAGTATCCAATTGTATATAAGAAACAGAAACTATATCTTTAATAAGAGAATAAATCTTCTCTGCCTCATTATTATCTTTTGTAATAATCGCAACGCTAGAATATTGATCTTTTAAAGTGTTAATATCAGACAATAATTGGTCTTTTAAGTTATTTATATGTTTTCGGAAAACAACAGGTTTATGGGAACTTTCACGAATAGCATTCACGTGATTCAAATTTAAAATCTTATTCGTATATTCAATAATTTCTGGAGAAGAACGATACGTCTTTAAAAGTTCTAAATACTTACTATCATTTTTTAATATAGGGTTTAATTCTTCTAAAGATTCATAATGATAATAAGGGTTAATATTTTGATTAATATCTCCTAATATCGTAAAATCAGCTCTTGCAAAAATCTTAGAAATAATAATATATTGTAACTTATTATAATCTTGTGCCTCATCAATAACAACTTGTCGAATTTGTTGCTCATAAGGAAATCCATCTAACACTCCTTTGATATAAGCAAATAGTAAAGCATCCTCATAATATAAATTTTTTCTCTTAATAAATTTATCTATTTCTCTTTCCGTTAACGTTACCTTACAATAAGGACTAAGATAAAAGCCACGATAAATTTCTTTAAAATCCCTTTTAAAATTAGCATGTTCTCTAAGTAGCTTACGAAAAGTGCCTTTCTTTTTATTGCTACCATTATAAAAATTAGAAGAAAGTTTAGAAGCAATTTCCTCTACTCTTTCAAATAAAGGTAACCGATCGTACTTATAATGAAGTAAATGATTAATTTCCTCTCTGTCAACATAATTAATTTCATCTTCATAAAAAGATTCCATAAATTCTGCCCGTTCTACATAATCTTTCAAATATTGATCTAAATCTTCTATAATTTCATCACTCTGCTTATATTTCACCAAGTCAACATTAGGAACTTGATAAGTATAATATCTAGCCACAAAATCAGTAAAAGCTTCTACTTCCTTATATTCCGTAATCGTATAAGCTAAATAATCATTAAAAGTAGTTTGAAGCGTATTATCTTCTCCTAAAGATGGTAATACATCAGAAATATATTCTGTAAAAATAGGATTGGGAGAAAATATTAAAATATTATTACTAGACAACTTTTCTAATCGATACAACAAAAACGCAATTCTATGCAAAGCAACTGTTGTTTTACCACTACCAGCAATCCCTTGAACAATCAAATTATGATCTTCTAAATTACGAATGACTTGATTTTGTTCTTGTTGAATCGTATTAACTACATTCTTCATTTTATCACTAGATTCACAAGCTAATACTTCTTGCAAAACATCATCATCAATATTTAAGGAATTATCAAAAACTCCAACCAACTTGCAATTTTCTATTTTATATTGTCTTTTTCTCTTTAATTCTCCAAAATATTCTCCCCCGGGAGCAACATAAGAACATGGACCTACTTCATAATCATAAAACAAACTACAAATAGGACTCCGCCAATCATATAAAATATTATTAAAATCATCATCTTTTAAATAAGTAAGAGAAATATAAATATTCCAAATCTTACCATGATCGTCTTTAAAAACAATAGAAGCAAAATAAGGTTTATTTTTTATTTGACACAGTTTCTTAAAATAACGTTGCTTCCGCAATACTCTTTCTGCTTCTTGGTCAGTAGCAGTCATAACTTGTCGCATTTCACCAGCATCAAAACTACTAGAATTCTCCCACATCATCTTTTTAAATTCTGTAAAATCTTCCTCATCTTGATATACATCTTTTCCCAAATCCGTTAACGTATCACCCAGCAATTTACAAACTTTAGATAAAATCTTTTCCTCTTTCAAATATTCATCTTTAGAAATTCCCATAATACCTCCTATTCATTCTTTAAAAACTAAGAAACGCCAAAAAACTACATAATTCATGCAGTCCCCCACTACAATATGTAATTTTTAAGCAAACGTCTATTTCAATATAACATAATAAAAAACCTTATTCAAGAAAAAAATAAAAAAAACTAGAATTATCTAGTTTTCATTTTCTAAAAGTTTCTGAAGATAACTGCTAAATTCATTTTGTATCTCTTCTAATCTTTCCTTCGTCTTAGCTTCGAATCGAGCAGTAATATTAGGTCCCGTATTACTAGCACGTACTAGTGCCCAGGAATCATCAAATAATACTTTAATACCATCAATATCTAAATACGAATATCCTTGATTCTTAGCATATTCTCCCATTTTTTCAATAATTCCAAACTTAATATCATCACTAGCCGTAAATTTTATTTCTGGAGTCGAATAATAAACTGGGATTCCTTCCGCAAGTTCATCTACTGTTTTATCCGTATGAGATAACATCTCTACCATACGAAGACCTGCATAAAGACCAGAATCAAATCCTAACCAGCGATCTCTAAAATATACATGCCCAGACAATTCTCCACCAAATGGTAAATCAAAATCACGAACAGCAGCCTTAGTATAAGAGTTACCTGTACGATAACAAATACCCTTACCACCTAATCTCTCTATTTCATCAGATAATGCCTTAGAACATTTTACATCATATAAAAATTCTTTCTTAGATACCTTAGAAATAATATCACGAATAATTAAAATCATATAGTAATCCGTTGGTAAAAAAAGACCTGAATTAGTAACTAATCCCATACGATCTCCGTCACCATCAAACCCAAGACCAACATCCGCTCCAACTTCTAAGACTTTTTTCTTTAACCCAGCCAAATTATCTTCAACACACGGATCTGGATGATGATTTGGAAAACGACCATCACTTTCTCCATTAATTACAATTAAATCAATAGGAAACATTTCAAATAACTTCTTCGCAATTACACTAGTGGTACCATTTCCTGGATCAATTACTACTTTCACTTTTCTAGAACCAAAAGAAAGATTATTCTTAAATAACTCTAAATACTCTGGTTCAATATCGTAAGTACTTAACTTCCCTTCTCCCTGTTGAAATTCTCCACGTAAAATATAAGCTAAAAAGTCTTGAATTTCTTGTCCTTTACAATTACCTGACTCATCAAAAGCAAATTTAAAACCATTATCATCCTTTGGATTATGAGAAGCAGTAACCATAATACCACTATAGGTTTTTAGTTTAATACAAGCATAATAATACATTGGCGTAGTACAAAGACCTAAAGAAATAATGTCAATTCCCGTAGATAAAATTCCTTGAATTAATGCATCATATAAAACAGGACTACTAAGACGATTGTCATGACCAACAATACAAGTAGTCTTCCCTAATTCACGAATATAACTACCAAAACCAAGACCAATCGTATAAGCCGTATCCTCATCTATCTCACTAGGATATATTCCTCGAATATCATATCCTCGAAATATATTTTTACAAATATTCTCTTTATATTTCATATTAACCTCCTACATTTCCAGTATAGCATATTTTAAAACAAAAGAAAAAGTTCAAAAATGAACTTTTAACTATTCTTTGGAACAATTTCAAAATCATAAGCATCCAAAACATTAACCTTCGTATCTGCATAAAGATTAGACATACCACCCGCTGGAACGGAAAAGAATCGCGTTTCCACTTCATCAAGAACCTTTCCATCCTTATCTACAAATCGAACAATAACTGCCTGTCCAGGATATTCTTTATCTGTATTATTATGAAGAACACAAGAAAAAGAATAGAAATTTTGATCAACCTGAACCAACCATGGATCAGTAAGCTCTAAACCATCATAGGTCCGATTCGTTGCAAGAGCACGACTAGTATTAATTGTATAATATGGATTATTTGTATTTTTTCGAACTTCTTTTTCCATATCCGAACGGTCAAGATAATTAAGATCATCTTCCTTTGAAACTGTTTCTTTTTCTTTACCATTATCCTTATCCTTCATATTAAAAAGAAGAACAGCACCAACACCACAAAGAATAACAGCAACAACAACTAAAATAATACCAATTTTCTTTTTCATGTATCACACCTCTTTAATTAATCCGGTACTATAGCAGGATAATATGGAGCCGTTGGACAGTTGTAACTTCCGGATAACCATCCACCACCTGGTAACCCACTAAGACAACCACCAGACTTACATTGAACTACAACTCCATGATCATAACAAGTTCTACAATATCCCTTACGATAAGTAGTATGCGAATTACCACAATTTGCATCTCTCCAAGAAACATTTGCGTTAAAGATAGAAGTTCCAACATATCCTATTTGATGTGTATGAGCAGGAGGTCCACAAGTAGGAATATTACAAGCAACTGTAGAATCGCTAGTACTACATACAGTTCCAGTATAGCTATCCTTAACTGTTGTTCTTACAACATGCGTAGTACCAGCATTACCACAAGATGGACAAGAAGTAACATCACTATTACTAGATGTTGTCTTGGTACAAGACTTATAAACCGTATATTCTAAAGTCTTCTTAGTCTTATTACCAGCACTATCCATCAAAGTAATATAAACTTTTCTCTTTCCACCATCTAACTTTCCACCAACATTCCAACTAATAGAATTCTTATAATCTTGCCATTTTCCATCTTTTTCATAATCACTGTTTGAAATATAAACTTGATCTAAAGCAATATTATCCTTACCATTCATAGTAATTGTCGTAGTTAATGCATTATAACTAGTAGATGTAGATTTAATCTTTGGATCCATTGTTGGTGGAGTATTATCAATCCAATATTCTTTCGCACCTTCTTTTCCGATAGATTCATTTCCTAAGGCATCTTGAACTCCCCAGCCACTAGAATTATCAGGAGAAACGGTCAATTGATATTTACCAGTAGCTTCAGAAGTATTAGGAATTTTATCTACAGGAACTAAAGAAGAAACTTTACTATTTTTATTTGTTAATTTATCATTATTAAAATTAAACTTATAATTTTCTACATTACTTCCATCCAATTGTTTCCAATCTAAAGTAACACCAATATTCTTATTTAAACCGTTCTGATCACTAACAATAATCTTTAATTTCAAAACTGAATTTATTCTTTCAGCATTATACCATTTATTACCACTATTATCAGGATCAATATCAATAATAGGAGGATCAGAATCAGGAGGTCTAGAAGGATCATTAGGATCACACTCTTCACCTTCACAATCTCCACTACCTCCACCATGATTCTCACAAACACTGGCATCCGCATCATCAGAATCTTTATATTCAATTTTTTCAGATCCCTTATAACATACTAAATCCGTAGAATATTTATACTCATCATTCAATTTAGTAACATCAACAAAGGTTTCATCATCATTACTGCAAACAACCCCCTCTTCCGCAAAATCTTTAATCAAATTATCAGTTTTCAATTGACTATACTTGATAGTAACACAACCTGTAGGATTATTACCAAACAAATCCTCCGAATGATTATCAATATAAATTTTAGCAGCAGACTCCAAAGATTCCTTATATGTCTCATACTTTTTATTTTTATTGGCACTCTGAATTCGAGATACCTGTGGCAAAGCCAAAATCAAAATAACCCCCATAATCGCAATTACAACAATCAATTCTACTAAAGTAAATCCATGCTTATTAACAACTCTATTCTTCATATTCATCACCTATCATAACAATATCAGTATATCATAATATTTTTAATATGACATGTTTTTTTTAGAAAAAAATGTCAACTAACAAAAAAAGATTAAGAAGATATTGTTTTCTCATATTCCTTAATCTGTTCTTCCGTAGGTTGTAACAACCGATAATCAGTAGCATAGACAATATCTTCATCCAAATAATCAAGTAACTTATTAGAAGACTCCCCTGCTTTTAACTCTTGATGATAAAAAATTAACGTTTTACTTCCTTTTTTTGTTTCAAACTCAATATGTAAAAATCCCGCAGGAAGAACATCATCTCCTTGATTTCGATAAGAAATAGTAATATCTCCACCTTCTACATTTTTTTGATACCCCATTTCCATACTAGTAATACAGAAGGAATCAAGACAATGTTCTTCTTTTAGTTTTTCAGAATCATTAACAATAATATTATTTTCTAAAGTATTATTCGAAGGTTCATCGTTGCCACCAGAACTGTCAAAGATATTTAAAATAACAGCAACAATCATAAGTACAATACTAAAACCAATTAATATCATCGCAATAGTAATTGCAACTCTCTTTTTCTTATTTAACATGGTACCTTCTCCTTTGTAATATCATTAATACAAACCCATCCATTAGATTCAGAATATGGTTGAATCGGACAAACCCATTTATGATAACTAGCTTTCGTTATATTCCCATTAGAATCCGAACAATATCTTTGATAAAATTTCGTTAAGTCATAATGAATATTGGGCCCACCACAATCCCATTTTATTGGTGCATTATATAACGTAGTTCCTCGAATATCACAAGAATTAGTAGGAACACAAGTTGGAATATTACAAACAACATCAGAAGTACTAGTCTTACAAACGGTACCGGTCTTACTATCTTTATACGTAGTCTTTACTTTATGAGTCGTACCAGCATCTCCACAAGATGGACAGGAAGTAACATCACTAGTACTAGAAGTTAAATTGGAATTAGTACACTCCTCATATACTTTATACTCGATAGTCTTTTTCGTTTTATTACCAGCAACATCCATCAAAGTAATATAAACTTTTCTCTTTCCTCCATCTAACTTTCCACCAACATTCCAACTAATAGAATTCTTATAATCTTGCCATTTTCCACCTTTTTCATAACCTGTATTAGAAATATAAACTTGATCAAGATCAATATTATCTTTACCATTCATAGTAATCGTCGTAGTTAACGCATTATAACTAGTAGAAGTAGATTTAATCTTTGGATCCATCGTTGGTGGAGTATTATCAATCCAATACTCTTTACGAACTTCACTTCCTACTTTTTCATTTCCTAAGGCATCTTGAACTCCCCATCCATTACTATTATCAGGAGAAACAGTCAATTGATATTTACCAGTAGCCTCTGGTGTATGAGGAATTTTCTTTACAGGAATCAATGAAGAAACCTTACTATTTTGATTTGTTAATTTATCATTATTAAAATTAAATTTATAATTTTCTACATTACTTCCATCCAATTGTTTCCAATCTAAAGTAACGGCAATATTTTTATTCAAACCATTCTGATCACTAACAATAATCTTTAATTTCAAAACTGAATTTATTCTTTCAGCATTATACCATTTATTACCACTATTATCAGGATCAATATCAATCTCTGGAGGAGCAGAATCTGGCTTACCTTCCTCTCCCCCATGAGTATCACACAAAGATGCATTTGGCTTCATAGAATCTTTACCTTCAAAAACAATTTTATCGCCCTTACGACAAACCAAATCCGTAGAATAACGATATTCATCATTAACCCTAGTAACATCAACGAATGTTTCATCATCATTACTACAATCGACTCCACTTTCTCCAAAATCTCTTATCAAGTTATCATTTTTTAAATCACTATAAGTAACAGTAACACAACCATTTTTATTATTACCAAACAAATCTTTTGCATGATTATCAATATAAATTTTAGCAGCCGCTTCTATCGTTTCCTTATATGCTTCATATTTCTTATTCTTATTAGCACTTTGAATTCGAGATACCATTGGCAAAGCTAAAATTAAAATAATTCCCATAATCGCAATAACAACAATTAACTCTACCAAGGTAAAACCATAACCATACTTTATATATTTTTTGCTATATAAATTCTTCATAAAATCATCCTATCTTACTATACTAAATTATATCATAAAGCAAGGAGAAGTCAATCAAACAAAAGGTCAAAAAAAAGATTAAAAAGTTATTTCTTTTTTACCTTTTCAATCTTTCTTTTTAACTTTTGAATTTTAATTTCTTTTCTGGTACTATCTAATAATTTAGTAAACTCCATAAATCTCTTATTCGCATCACTCGTAAGATTTGGAAATGCCTTCAACAAACGGGAAGTCAAAGTAGTATGCTTTCGAATGGCTTTTAAAACCTCCTGCTTTATCTTCCTAGTAGCATCTTTATGAATATAATTATCTACATTAATTTTTAACCTTACGATAATATAAGAAGATTCAACAAAATCAAATAAAAATATAAAAAACAAAATAATAGCAAGCCAAATAGTAATGGAACTAGGTAGTAAGTAAACAACTCCAGACAAAAATGGATGCAATACTTTTACAACTAAAATACCACCCAATCCAAATAATAAGGCATTATCAAGACAAACTCGCCCATTAATTTGAAACTTACGATTCGAATAATCCCACCAGCGAAGTTTAAAAAGTTTTTCCATAAGAAGACTGGTAAAATATTCTAGTACCGTACAGAAAAAGGCACTCATAATAAACAAAACTAATAAATCATCTTCATATCGAAACAACAACCAAACCATAATTAAACAGCCAAAGCCATAAATTGGTAAATAAGGACCAATTAAAAACCCTCGATTTAATACTATTTTTTTTAAAGTAATACTACAACTAACTACTTCTGCAATATATCCAATAATAGAATATAATAAAAATAAAAGATACCAAAAACTAATCGTATACAACATATAATCTCCTAAATAAATAAAGATATTAACATAATAATAAGACCTAACCCCAACCCTATATTACGTGCTTTCAAAGATTTACTTTTTCTAATTCTAGGAAATAATTCAGAAAACAATATGAATACCAACATTCCCAAAGTAAGAGAAAGCAAACTACCTAACACCCATTCAGGAAGTACTTGATTATTTAATAAGAAGGAGAAAAATCCTCCACCTAATGTGGAAAGAGCAACCAACCCAATAATCAACCATACTTTTTTCAAATTCTGATTTCCTTGGTAAAAAGTAGTAGCAATAACCATTCCAAGAGGAAGATTATGAAACCCAATACCAATAGCTAACATTAACCCAGTAGAAACATCAGATAAAACTGTAGAATAAACAGCCATACCTTCCACAATATTATGAATAATAAGAGCAATAGAAGAAATAATTCCAATATGAGCTAAGTTATTGCTCGCTTCTTTCTTAGACATTTTATCATGATCATGATGATCAGGAACAAAATGATCCAAGAAACGTAATAAAGAATAACCAAGAATACTAAAAATCAAAAATAACCAAATATAGTGAAGCCCCAAATGCTCTATCACTTCTGGAATCAAATCAATAAGAATAAGCATCACAATGACACTAAAAGCTAATCCCAAAGAAAAGTCAATTATTTTTTGCTTCTTATTAGTAAGAAAAGCAATTAAAGCACCTAGGACAATAAATATTCCTAACAAAAAAGTTACTAATAAACCAATAAATTCAATCTTCATATACTCACCTATCTAATTGTAATATATAATACTACAATAATTGCCAACACCACTCGGTAAATCATAAATATTTTAAAATTATGTTTCTGTAAATATTTAAGTAAATATTTAATACATAAAAGACCTGTAACAAAAGAAACAAAAATACCAAGTAGAAAAGTGGACATATTAGCAACAATAACATTCCAGGTACTACCCTTAATTAATTGTAATACAACAGCACCAAGAACAACAGGAGCACTTAAGAAGAAAGAAAATTTAGCAGCACTTTCACGATCAAGACCTAAAACTCTACCAGTTGCTATAGTGGTACCACTACGAGAAAATCCAGGAATTAAAGCAAATACTTGACTACATCCAATAATAATAGCATCTTTTAAAGTCATCTTTTTAATAGTTTTATTTTGCTTACTATATTTGTCTGCCAAATAAATAATAATACCCATAATAGCAAGTGCTAAAGCAATCACAATATAGTTCGAACGGATAACATTTTCAATCGCATCTTCAAACAAAACTCCAACAATCGCTGCAGGAATTGTTGCAGCTATCAAATACCATAAAATCTTACCATCCTCGTCTTTTACTCCTTTAGTGAAACCTTTTTGAATCATTTTTATAAAATCCCAGAAGAAAAATACACCAATCGCAAGCAAAGTTCCAAAATGAAGAGCAACATCAAAAGTAAGCTCCATATTTGAACTAATTCCTGCTCCAATACCAAAAATATCTCTAAAAATAATTAAATGAGCAGAAGAAGAAATTGGTAAAAATTCTGCAATCCCCTGAATAAATCCTAAAATTAAAATCTCAAAAATATCCATAATTTAATCTCCTAACAGTAATTTTTTAGTTTTCAAACACTTCCATAATCAAAGGAACTACATGCTTTTTACGAGAAACACAGTTTTCAACAAAATATCCTTCAGGAATATTTTCTTTCTCATAACATACATCAACGACTTCTTGACCCTTGGTATTAAAAATTACATAACTACCATTCTTAATAATATCTGTAACATATAAAGCAATAAAATCATAATGATTTGCTTCTGCCACTTCATCCAAAGTAGAAATATATTCATCTAATTCTTTTTGCATCTCATCAAAATTCATAGTGAAAAATTGTCCAATAGCAAAAGTTTTCTCATTAACAGTATATAATTTAAAGTCATTATATAATACATCTTCTTTACTCATTCCTTCTAAAGAAGTACCAGCCTTTAACATATCCATACCATAAGTATGATAATCAACTCCAGCAATTTTGGATAATGCTAAAACAGCTTCTTTATCCTTAGGAGTAGCCGTAGGACTCTTTAAAATTAAAGTATCCGATAAAATTCCAGATAATAACGCCCCAGCAACCTCTCTTGGTATTTCTACTCCCCTCTCTTGATACAAGGTATAAACAATGGTACAAGTAGAACCAACAGCCATATTACGGAAATTAATAGGCGCACTAGTGGTAATATTTCCTAAATTATGATGATCAAAGATCTCTAAAATATTAGCTTCATCCAACCCTTCAACACTTTGTAGTTTTTCATTATGATCAACCAAAATAACGTTTTTAGGATGTTTCTCATTCAAATCAGTAATTCGTAACAATCCCAAACATTGATTCTTTTTATTAACTACTGGATAATTGGTATGTTTCAATTTATTATTAATATCTAAAACCGTATCTACAAACTCTGTTTCCTCAAATTTAGTTGGATTATAACTACGAATCATTGTCTTAATATAATTAGTAAGTGGAAGTAATCTTGTAATATGATAAGAATCATATGGTGTACGAATAATATTAACTTTATTCTTTCTAGCAATTTCAATATGTTTTTCTTTAATCTCAGCATCCCCTGATAAAATTAATAATCTTACTCCAGATAAAACAGCATACTCAATAACACTGTGTCTATCCCCAACAATTAAAATATCATTTTTGGTTAAAGGTACGGTATTAATGAAAGTAGTACTACGATAAGCAGCAACCATAATATTACCAGCAACTTCATCTTGAAAACGTAAAATTTCTTCTCCCTTTAATACTCGCATAATATTATCATAAGAAGTATACAAATTCTCAAAGTTTTCATTAACTACCATATGAGACAAATCTTTAATAGTGATTAATCCTAAAAATTGTTTATTCTTCTCTACAACAGGAACACCAGTCAAACCTTCTCTTAACATCATTTGATAACCATCATAAATAGAATCAACATCTTTAATAATAAACCCTTTATGATAATTAACATCTTTTAATTGTAACTTAACATCATTTAAATACTCTGGTTCCTTCAATCCAAAATAATCAAGAGCATATTTTGTTTCCTTGTTAATATTCCCAAGAATTCTAGGTTCCGTATGATCTCCTAACTTATTTTTTAAATAGGAAAGACCAATTGCTGACATAACAGAGTCAGAATCTGGTTTTTTATGTCCAAATATAAATGTTTTTTTCATATACCATCACTTCTTTCTTGCAAAATTATACCATAAATAGGAAGCAAAAAAAAGAGAAAATTCAAAAGAATTATCTCATTTTTACAAAATTAACTACAAAAAACATAAATAAAAACATAGCTGTTCGAATTTCCATATGCATTCGATAACATCCTTCATATAAGGCAGCAATATCATCCATAAAGTCAACAATCCAACTTTCTAAATACTTTGGTGGAGAAAAAGTGACTGGAAACATATGGGTTTTAATAATATCCACTTGTTTATCACTTAAATTAAAATATTTAGAAGCATTTTTAACAGCACAATCTGGATGATGTCTAAGTCTATCTACTCTACCCTCATGATTTACTTCATCTAAAAAGAAATCATGTAATAAAGCAGCCTCTGTAACTTCTTTATAATCAAGTTTTAAAGACTTACTTGCCTTATAGGAAAAATAAGCAACTCTCATAGAATGATCGTAACGTGTAATTCCGTGATGTGTAATATATTTCAATTTATTAAATTCCTCAATTCCAAGAATGGGAGAAACAATATTTTCAAATTCTTCATCTTTATAGCAACTCATATAAACATCCTTTTCTCATATCCCATATATTTTATGCAAATTCTTACTCTATCATGATAACATAAAACTAAGTAATACGCAAGAAATGAATAAAAAGGGAGTTTTTCACTATGTAAATTGACATTTACACAATGCACACAAACGAAATTATACCATAAATTTACTTTTTTTGCAACTCCACAAAAAAAGCTAGAAAAATCTAGCCTTGATTTCTTACCTCATTTTTCATTTTCATCTTTTCTTTCACAAATGCTATAGCACTCTCTTGTCTTTCTTTTTTGCCCTCTGGCTTTAAAAGACGAGATAAATTAGAAACTAAGTCGGTGCCAACAAACGATTCAAAAAATGTATCGACATCCATCATGCTAACATCTTCATTCGAAAAATCATAAGATTTTTCATTAGATTCACTATAAATAAAAGGAGAAAAGGAAACCGTTTTACTAGAATCATTACTAATAGAAAAAGCAGCATGAATCACATCTAAATCAGAAAAAGAAAAAGCAACGCGGAAATACCCTGTTTTATCTTCTAAGTTCTCTGGACGAATAGAAACATCTACATCCTCTGGAAGAAAAGTAATAGGAAAATTCTCTAATTTATCAAAAAACAATTTTTTTAAATCAAATTTAGTAAGACCATAAATAGAATTCAACAAAAATAAATAAGAAATTCTAGAAGAATCATCGTTCTCAGAAAAACCATAAACACCTCGACAAAAGTCAAAATCACGAAGATTTTTACCAGAAGCATTATATAAATGCTCTCTAGTACAAAAAAAATCTTGTTGACCATCATCATCATACAATCTTAAATAATCTTCCCCAGGTCCATTCTTCGCAACAACATAAAATTTATGATAACTATCAACAATTATATAATCAACAAAACGTATACAAGAACCTAAAGCTAGAAAATCTTTTAACCGGCCATTTTCTCCTTTCTTCAACAAATAAGTATGACTACCAACATCACCTACAAAAACATCATTAGGTAATCCATAAAAGTTTATTTCTTTCCTAAGATAATCATATTTTCTTAACATACAAAAAACCTCCATTGCAAATATAATAGAACAAAAAACTATCTTTGACAAGAAAAAAACACATATAAATATATATGAAAAAATTTATACCAATTCTTCCAAAATCTTATTCATTTCCTCCTCTTCTTCTTTACTAGTTTCATTATTTTCCAATTCTTGATCAAACCAAGCAGGTAACTTTGCTTCCTTTTTCACCACGGTAGACTTTGTTTTATCTTTCGTAAGAACCTTTTTCATTTTCTTATGTTCTTTTTCAGCAATCTTCATAGCCTCTTCCACAGTTTCAATATTAAGTCTCTTCCACTGCCCTGCAATAGTTTCTACATAACTTTTCTTCAACTGCTCATGATTAATTTTTAAAACATAAGCAATCAATACATTGACAACGCCAGGATTCAACTTTTGATCAATAAGCAAATTCTCAATCAATCTCTTATCTCGATCCGTTGGTTCCGCTCCTTTATATTTTGCCTTTAAAAATTGATATGGCGTTAAATTCTCAAAAGCATAAACCATTTTCGCCCATTTTGAATGATCCCCAGCCGGTTTCTTTAAATATTCTGGTTGCTTATGATAAATCACTGTTGGCAAATCCCCAGCATGCTCAAACTGATAATACTCTCGACAACTTTTTCGAAGAAAATTCTTATCAATCAACCCTTTTTCATTTAAAGAATCTCGAACAAGACCTTGCATAGCTAAAGTATCTAATTGATAGGTAAAACTAAGAGAATTAATTAACTCCCGAACATCTTTAGAAAAACATCGCTCACTAACCATACTAGAAGGAATACTAGAAATTAACAAATTAAAATCAATTTCCTTATCAATCAAAGGACGATTACTTTCTCTTTTACGAATATCATCATAAACTTCTAAAACATTACCACGAGTAGACGAAAATACTTGATCAAAACTAGAAGTAATATCCTGATACTCTTTTAAATTAATATTAGGAATAAGAAAATAATTAACAATTCTCTCATATTCTTTTTTCCCTAAATTATTATATAAAACAACATTTAAAATAGGATGGTTAAAAAAATCATGAGCAGACATAGGCGAATAAATTAAATAAACATATTGATTAATATTTCCAGCTTTAAAATAAGTTTTCAAAAGACCACAAGCCTCTAACTTTTCTCGAGCAATTACAATATCTTCAAGTCTTAATTGCATCGTAGCCATCAAATGATGATGTGTTAAATCATGACTCATAACTTCCGAACGATCCAAATCATCTATCAAAGTAAAATATAAAGAAACCGCAACATAACCAATAATTGGCTGGTATAACATAGTAATTAATTTACGATCAGAATCATTTATTACAGTTTTATTAATTACTGTATACGTATCCGCTGGTAAAATTGTCCTATTTTTCATACAAATCACCTACTTAACTATCGTACAATAAATTCAAAAAAAAAGGAAGAACAAATTCTTCACGAAATTCTAAGAAACGACACAATCATATCTGGTGTTATTTTCGTAAAATATAAAAAGGTAAAAGCAATAAGTAAAAAAGGCCCAAACGGAATCACTTTTTCATGATTCTTATAAAGTAAGAACAAAGACATAGGTAAAGCAAAAAGACTACCTAAAAATATAGCAAGTGTTCCAAGAAGAGGATCTAAAACAAGTCCAAAAAGAAACATCATCTTGACATCTCCTCCTCCAAGACTTTCCTTTTTCAATAGTTTCTCTCCACACCACATAACAAAGTACATAAGAAGAAATAAGAAAGCACCAGTAAGAATATGAAAAAATACCGAAACAATTCCCTGATCTAAAAATTGAATAATGATAAAATATAAAATAAAAAATACTAACACTTCATCAGGAATAATTAAATAATTTAAATCACTAACGGTCACAATAATCAATAAAGAAACAATTCCAATAGCAATTAAAAATTCATAAGAAAATCCAAAACTATAAAATGCAACAGCAAATAAAATACCAGTAAAAAGTTCCATAAGTGGTTCCATTCCATCAATCTTCTTATGACAGTGACGACACTTTCTCTTCAAAAAAAGATAAGAAAAAATAGGAATAGACTCTAAAAAAGAAAGTAAGTGACCACAATTATCACAGCGATACGGAAGAAAATGATATTCTTCCGTCGCCAAGCGATTGCCAAAAACCGTATAAAAGCCACCCAAAAAACATCCTAAAATAAAAAAGATAATTAAATACAAAATATCCATAATTATCCTCCTTACTGTATTTGACCATAAATACTAAACATTGGTTGTACAATGGATAAAAGTATAATACCAACAACAACAGCCAAAGCACAAATCATAAGCGGTTCCATCAAACTCTTTAATTGATCAATAACCGATTTATGCAAGGCTTGGAAATGGTCCGCAACTTTTTCCATCATAAGACCTAATTGTCCAGTAGACTCTCCAGTAACTAACATTTCATAGGCAACCACTGGAAATGCCCACTCTCCACGGAAAGATTCGGAAATAGAATTACCTTTCCCAAGATTATGTAACGTTTTATCAATAATACGTTTATAAATTTCATTCGTAGTAATCTTTTGTAAAATCTCCATACTATCTGTAATAAAGACACCATGGTTAATCAAAGAAGCAAACGTTTTCGTAAAATTAGCAACCTCATTATAAATGATAATACTCTTTACTACGGGAACATGCATCAAAAAGGTTTGCACTCCAGTACGGAAACTCAAAACTTTCTTATAAGCAAAAATAAAGGCTACCACAATACCAACAATTGCTACTATCAACATAAGCCAATGATTCTGAATGAACTTACTAGCTCCTAAAATAGCCAAAGTAAGTGGTGGTAACTCTGCATCATTTTGTTCAAACATAGTAGCAAACTGTGGAACTAAATAAGTAAGCATAAAAATCAAAACACCAAAAGCAATCGTCAATACAACAACCGGATAAGTCATCGCACTACGCATTTGTTTTCTAGTTCTCTCCATAGTAGTATAATAATCCGCCATATCATCCAAAATCGAAGGCAAATCTCCAGTCATTTCTGCAGTTTTTACCATATTTATTAATAAATTAGGAAACACAGTCTTTTGCTTAATCATAGCATTAGACAAACTCTCACCTTTTAATAACTCATAAACCAATCTTTGAAATGCTTTTTTAGGTCCTGGCTTAGTAGATTGTTTTGCCAAAATTTTAACTGCATCCACCAAAGGAATACCAGATCGGATATAAGTGGACAACTGCGTCAAAGAAAAAGATAACTCAGAAACCTTCATTTTCGCATGATCATTAACATCAATATCATACGCAGGTCGAACTTTAATAGAAACTACTTCATAATCTTGTGATAACAAAAAGTTACGAACTTCAGTTTCGTTTTCTGCTTCAAAAGTACCATTTTCCTTTTTCCCCATAGCATTAATAACAACATAACGATACTTAATAAGTGGCCTCTCTGTCGTATTCTCTCCCTTTTTCTCACCATCAACATCCAAAGTATCACTCGACACAGAAGCTGGTTCTTCTTTTTTCTTAGTAAATGTAAAAAGTGGCTTCTTTGGTTTTTCACCACCATTAGGTAAAGCACCATTCATATTATCAGAGGAAACATCTCCTGGTACAGGAGCATTTTTAGACTTATGAAATAAATTCACACTGCATCACTCCCTATTCTTTATAATTATATCATATCATATTTTTTTTGAAAATATTTAAATTAACTTTTTCATAGGATTGACATATATTAAAATAAGAGGTGATGATATGTATCCAAATCCTTATTTAATGAGCACGATTCCAAAAGCTGGAATATTGTCAAAGACCCTTCAAGCCGTAAAAACAATTAAATGGGCAAATCTATTAGAAGGAACGCAAAAAACATTAGGAGTAATTAATCAAGCAATTCCTATTGTTTACCAAATAAAACCAATTGTAAATAATGCCAAAACCATTTTTAAAATAGCAGACTCCATCCGTAGTAGCGATAGCCAAAATACTACTTCGAAAGAAGAAACAAAAAAAGAAGAGCCACAACCAATAAAAAAGGAATCCCCTTCACTTAACAACTCCCCTATCTTCTATATCTAGCCAGGAGGTCGGAAATAAAAAAACTCGAGAAAATCTCGAGTAAATATCAAATGGTAGCGACGGAGGGAATCGAACCCCCGACCTTCTGGGTATGAACCAGACGCTCTAGCCAGCTGAGCTACATCGCCATTTATCAGCAACAAAATGATTATAACAAATAAAATTTACTTTTTCAATACTTTTTTTCTTTATTTCTATACAAAAATACTTTTTTCAAGTATAATAAACATACAAAGGAGAGAAAACATGAAACAATTTTACATAGGAAATATAAATCGTCTATACTTATTAAAACAAAATGGACAATATATATTACAAACCAAAGAAAAAGAAAAAAACGTCCATTTATATAGAAATTTTTTTGGTTGCTGGGTGCGTAATGATAATGGAGAAGTTCCTACCAAAGAAGAAGAAGCCCTAGATCTTGCTTATAATAGAGCAAAAAGAAATCCAAACATTCCAGAAGGAACATTAATAGGTGGATACAGTTATTTAGATGAAGATAGTATCAAACCAAGTAAGCTAACCAAAGAAGAAGCCAAATTACTTAGAAGAAAATTCAAAGAAACCAAAAATCAAAGAAAAAACAATTGATATATTTTTAATAAAAAACCTTGTATCCAAGGAACACGAAGAATCTTCTTCGTTTTTTTTCGTTCCATTTCAGAAACAATTCTATAAGAGAGTTTCTCTACATTTTTTGATTCTAATAATAAAAATAACTTTCGCTGATAAGCATGAATAGATAAAAATTGTTTATAAAAAGAAGACTCTATAAACGCTTCTTGTTGATCAATCATTGCTTGATTAAAACCGGTAGAATAAGCTCCTGGTTCAACCAAACAAAAAGAAATACCATGTCGAAATACCCTTTCTTCTTTCTGCAAGGTTTTAACAAGCTGAGAAATAGCACTCTTACTAGAACTATAAACTCCCAAAAAAGGAAGTGGAAACATCGTAAGCAAAGAAGAAGTAACAAAAATCTTACCAGGAATTTTTCTTTCTACCATATGAGAATATACCATTTTTAAAAATAGAAAAGAACGAAAAACATTAACTTCATAAACTTCTCTCAATGCCAAATCATCCATCGTTAACACACTACCAGAAGTACCAATACCAGCATGATTAAATAAACAATCAATATCCAAATGTTTCGCAAGAAAAATATCATCTGTAAGTAAATCCAATTTAAAGCAAATAGCAGAAATACCATCACGCTCTAATTTTTCTCGCAAACGAAAAACTTCAAAAACACTATGACAAGTCATATATACCAAATGTCCATGACTAGCAAGTACTTTTCCAACTTGATATCCAATCCCAGAACTAGCACCAGTAATTAACACTCTCATATAACCACCCAGTACTAGTATAACCAAAAATAAAATTCCTATAATAATTAGGAATTTTTTCTTACAAACTGATAAGAATCATTATTTAACTTTGATAAACATTTCTTCCCCAACTGCAATCCATAAGACAAATCACTCTCTAGAATATAAGAATTACTACAAACATCAAGAGGATACAAACTACTAATAGGAAGAAGCATACGACGATTCCCCTCTTCCATAAATTTTTCATTCCAATATCTTAAGGTATTAGAAACTGGTGGATGATCAAAATAAATTTCTTCTCGCTCTATAAATTTATCAGGATGAAAATAATCTCTTAACTCACGATATTGACAAAGGGAAGGTAAAGTTAACTTATTAGGAACAACACAAGAAAGTCCCTCTCTCTTATCCAAAAGAAGATATGCTTCATCTAGCCATATTTCACTAGAAGAATTATCACTTTGCTTACTTTCCCAATGTCTAGCAAGATAATCTCGTAAAATAGATAAAGTATCCGATAACGATAAATCATCCTCTATCTGAATTTCTACTATCTCTAACATAATATCCCTCCAATACGATATAAAAAACAAATAAGTAAGTAAATTTACTTATTTGTCAAACGTCTATAGATATTAGAAAAAATACTTTTCTTTTTAGGAGCTTTTTCCGAAGAAGGAAGAACAACTTCTTCAAGTCCTTCACACTCCGAAAAAGCACCTTCCATACCATGTCCACGCATAGTCATATTTCCTACCGTCATTTTAGGTGTTATAAAAGAAAGATTAATACCTAAAGTAGATTCCATATCACGAAACGCTCCATCAACCTTTGGCTTTGGATCCAGAAGACTAAAGTTCCAAGGCTCAGAAACACGCTGGAAGTCAACTTGCTCTCTATCAATATCCAAAGTTTTGAGAGTAACTCGACGAGTTCTTCCACCAGAAAATCTTTCCTGTAAAGGACTAGAATTAATTGGTGAATCTGCATGATATTCACGAGTATACCAAATATCCGTATAAAAATCCGGACGAATAAAATTTTTATCATTAATTGTTCTTGGAACACTTGAAAATAAATGAACATGTCCTTCCGAAATAGGAATAGATGGACATAACATATCTTTAAATTTGTCATAAGTTTCTCTGTCGTAAGCAGAAATTATAGTTCGATCGGTAGAATCTTCCTCCTCATGCAACATATCAGGATAACGAGTAGATCTGAAAAAATTAGAAACATAATTCACATAAGAAACAACAAAACCATTTTTCTCTTCAATCTGTAGAGTCTCAACAGCGTAATTATGTTTAGAAGTAAAATCATAATAAATCTGTTCCATAACAACAAATTTCTCATTGTCTTTATTCTTCTTTTCTCTCACTATTCTAATACTCTCAGAACTACTAGGCATTATGGAAAATACCTCATCGTCCTCATTTTTCTTTAATTGAATAATTCCTTCTTCCATATCAAAATTTTCGATAGCAGTTTCCAAATCACCACATTTCTCATTTAAAACTTCAATTGCCTTTTCTGTAATCTTAGGATACATCTTTTTAAGTAACATCTGATAATCAACTTTCATAAATATTTCCCCCTTCAATTAATAGACAGATTATACCACAAAAATAGTAATCTGTCAATCACTTTACACTAGCACAAAAAAAGAAACTCTAATCTCTAGAGTTTCTTTTTATAATAAAGGATACACCTTTTTTCTCGTTTTTAATTGTAATATCATAATTCATAATATTAAGAGTCTTTTTAACAATCGAAAGTCCTAAACCAAACTCTCCTTTGATTCCCTTTCGGAACGGAGTAAAGATTCCTTCAAGAAAATCATCATCAATATTTTCGCCATCATTATAAAGGATAAGTTTGTTTTGTTTTGCAGTAATTTTTATAGTAGTATTGGCATATCTCATAAAATTAGAAAGCAAATTATCAAAAATAGTTTCCCAGTGTTCCATAGTACCATAATACTTAGATTTTTTATCAATATCCGTAATAAAATTAATTTCTTTTCTATGAAACTTAAATTTATCAACTTCTATTTGAATAATTTGTTCCATATCAACAATTTCATTTTTAACATTTTTTGAATTTTTGAGATAATCAAGTTTATTTAAGTAAAGAAGTGAGTGTACTTTTTGTTCTAATTTATCAGTTTGCTGTTTAATAACTTGAAGTGCGGTATTACTATCTTCAACATTATCTTCTACAGCTTCGATATATGATTTTATAACGGTGAGAGGTGTCTTAAAATCATGTGATATATTTTGATACATTTGATTACGATATTCTTCTTGGTTAATTAAAGAAATTCGCATATCTTCGATTGCTAAAGCAAGTGATTTAATTTCATCATCCATTTCAAAATTAATATTATGATTATAATCTGTGTTATCAATATGGTCTATCTTATCCTTTAACTTTTCTATTTTTTTAACAATAAAAGAAGACCAAATAACAAGAAGTAGACCAATTAATAAACAAGTACTTAAAACTATTGGAAAAATGGTACTTAAAATAGCTTCTTTTGTTTCATTGATATAGCTATCATTAGAGATAGCAACTTTTGTAATTTTATCTTTCGTAATTGTATAGTAGTAGTAAGTATCATGATTATAATTAAATTTACCATAATCATCTTTAATATAGGATAATAATTTTTTAGTATCTTTGATGTTTATTACTTGGTGAATATTTTCACTGGTCGCGATTTCATCATCAACAATATAAATATAAGCAACTTCGGTATTAAGCAATGATTTATCGATCCGGTTGTTACCAACAAACTTTAATGGTTCACTTAAATAAGTATAGATGTTCTTTTCTGCGACTGGAATTAACATTTTAGGAAGAATAACTCCCAAAGAGATAAATAAAATTACAAAGGCCAGACCGATAAGTGCAATTAACTGATGACTTAGCTTTGTTTTTCGAGTTTTCATGATAAGCGATACCCATAACCATAAACAGCATGAACATTAAGTTTAGGCATCTTTTTTCTAAGTCGTCGTACCAAGTCATCAACTACTCGATCCGTACCAAAATAATCATTACCCCAAACAGAGTCTAAAATTTCCTCCCTAGTAAAACATTTATTTCTATTTTGAATAAATAACAACAACAAGTCAAATTCCAAAGTTGTAAGTTTTAATTCTTTATCTGTTTCATTCAAAACAATACGTTTATCAATATCAATTTTATAACAATCATAAGTAACTAATGATGTTTGAGTATCTTTATATACTCTCTTTAATATTTTATCAACTCGTAAGACTAATTCCTTACTTGAATATGGTTTCGTTATGTAATCATCACTACCAAGTTCTAGACCTAAAATTTTATCCAAATCTTGATCTCTTGCGGAAGTAAAAATAACAGGTACGTTCTCATCTTGCTCCCGGATAGCTTTGATTACATCATAGCCATTCACATCATCTCCTAACATAATATCCAGTATCCAAAGATCTACCTTATTTCCTATATAGTCAATAGCATCCTGTCCCTTTGTAAAAGTAACAACCTCATAACCAGAACGTTCTAAATAGGTTTGAATAAGGTTTGATAAGTCAACTTCATCTTCAACAAAACAAATTGTATACATATAACCACCTACCAATAGTATAACACTATTCCCTGAAATCTTCTATAACCTTATGGGCATCCCCTCCTTTAATAAGTAGAATATTGCTTCACGAATAAGCATCATCTTCCTTTCATCTATATATAAAACAACTTGTATAAATTCTCTTTATGTATTTACTTTATTTTTTCTATCTATCTTCCTCCCTTCGACAATATAACTATATCGTATAAATGTGTAAGAATTATTAAATAATTATGGGAAATTATGGGATTTTATAATTTCCAATGAAGAATTTGTTCTATCGTCCTCCTTTCTTGATACCAGTATAAAAAAAGATTATGAAATTCATTTGATAGAATTATGGAAAATTATGGGCAAAAAAAAAGAGAATAAAAATCTCTTTTTCTTACAAACCAACATAAATTAGTCAATATAACAATAATTAATCGTTGCTTTCGCAACCATGACTTCTTTTTGATCATATAAAGATACATCAAAAACAACAATACGTTTTCCATCTTTTATTTTATGAACCACGGCTTTAATTTTCTCTCCAGACCCAGGATACAAATAATCAATACGAGAATCCAAAGTAACAGCACGCCTACCTCCAACTCTAGCCAAAAGACCAGCCGCCGTATCAGCAAGACCAAATAAATAACCTCCGTGAATCATCCCATAAGGATTCATACTAGTATCAGAAACAATCCCTTCCATAGTACAAGATTCCTGTTGAACATCTACCAATTGATAATGATTATTTTGAATAAAGCCTTGAACTTCTTCCATATATTTCTTTGCATTTTCTAATATTGTTTGATTATCCATAACTACCTCCAAATTATAATCTTTCTAACTTTTCTACTGCATCATAAATCGTTTTTACAGGAATCAATTTAATATCTAAATTATCCTCTTTTTTTACTTTTTTACAGGTTTGATAATTTTCTCCAGCAGGAACCAAGAAAACATCAGCACCTCCACGAACCGCTCCTAATAACTTATACTCTACTTCACCAATTTGACCAATCGAACCATCTGACTCAATAGTACCAGTTCCAGCAATATCTAACTTCTTAGTTAAATCTTTCTTGGTCAACTGATCATAAATAGATAACGTAGTAATAAGTCCTGCCGAAGGTCCAGACTCATTCGCTTCAAAATCAAAAGTAACCTCTGGATCTGTTTGATAAGTACTAGCGGATTGTAAGACTACACCCAGAACCTTTCTTTCACCATTTTGATGTAACTTACAAGAAATCTCAACTTCTTTCTCATCTCTCATAACTTTAACAGTAATACGTTCTTTATCAAAATTTTGCAAATAATCTTGATATTCTTTTAAAGTAGAAAAACTTTTCCCATCTACCATCAAAAGTTGATCTCCCACTTCTAACGGATTATCATATTCCGAAGAAGTAGCAATCACATAGATTTCTGTTTCAAGAACTTTACATGGCTTATTAGCTAGTTGATAAGCATAATAAATAGCATTACTATTAGAATACCTTAAATCCAAGTCACTACGAAATTCAATATCTTCATAATCTTCTTCCGTAGTATATTTATAATCATCCATACTTACTCTTTTCCAATTTGGCATAACATAACTAAGTAAATAACTAACCGTAGTTCCCTTTAACTCAGAAACATAAGACAAGTTAAAACTTCCCTTGCTTTGATATCCATCTTCCACAACAACTCGACTACCAATATCACTAATACCTCCCCCAATAATAATGTAATAGTTTACTGGCCAAGCACAAAAAATATAAAAAACAATTAAAAAAATAATAAATTTATATTCACTTTTAATAAAAGACTTTATTTTTTCATAAACTTTCTTAAACATGAATCTACCTCCATGATACATTATAACAAAGAAATGAGGAAATATGAAAAAAA
>CALVRR010000001.1 GCA_944358705.1 uncultured Bacilli bacterium | reverse complement strand
AAGTTCTAAGAGTAATAGAGATTGAAGATGCAGAAGACTTCTTTGAAAATGACACTGCTAACAAATTAAAAGAAAGTAAAAACGAAAAAGAAGAAAAAGAAGAGAAAAAAGAAGAACAAGACAAAGAAGAAAAAAATACAACAGAACAAAATAAATTAGAAGTAGTATCTTTAAATAATACCCCTTCTAAGGAAACACAAGCAACACCTAGAACTATTCCAACAATAACAACAGAAAAACAAACACCTGTAAAAGCAACCAGTGCTAATAAAACAATCAACACCTTAGAAAAAATTAATGCGATTGAAAAACAAAAACAACAAAATACTCCTTCAGAGGTAAAACCAAAAGAACAACCTACTCAAAAAGAACCATCGGTTACAACAACACCTATAAAACAGGAGCAACCAATAAAGCAAATAATACCAACAATAAATGACCAAAGCCAACCTAAGAAAGAAAATACAATGGAGAAAAAAGAAGAAACTTCAAAGACTCCTACACCAGAGTCAAAGGCTGAAAATGCTATAATACCAAATATAACTACAACAGTTAAAAAAGAAGAAGTAACACCTACTCCACAGAAAAAAGATAATGTAATAACACAAAATATAGTAGAGAAAAAAGAAGAAACTCCAAAAGCTACTACACCAGAGTCAAAGACTGAAAATGCTATAATACCAAATATAACTGCAACAGTTAAAAAAGAAGTAGCAACTCCTACTCCTACACCAAAAAAAGATAATGGAATAACACAAAATATAGTAGAGAAAAAAGAAGAAACTCCAAAAGGTTCGACACCAGAACAAAAGACAGGAAATGCTATAATACCAAATATAACTGCAACACCAATAAAAAAAGAAGTAGCACCTACTCCTGCAACACCACCGCAATCACCAAATGTTGTTCTTCCAATAATTCCACAACAAACAAACGAAAATCAAAAAATACCAACCGAAATAGCCGCAACCTTAACAACGTTAGGAACAGAATAAAAACAGGAAATATTTCCTGTTTTTTCTTTAACCTACTTTAATAATAGCTTTCAAAATATCATCATTAATATCTTCCACATCACGAATTTGTCCATCTTTAACACATTCAATTCTTTTCCAATTATACATCTCAGAAAGTTCAATATAAGCTTCTTCCGCATTTTTCAAGTGTTCTGGAGAACGTTCATGCTCATCCAATACTTTTCTATTTTTCTTTAACTCTAAAGAATATTGATAAGGCATATGTAAAAAGATTGTTTGATCTGGTTTAGGAAGTTGTAATAACCAATATTCTAATTTATCAATCCATTGATACATTAAGAATCTCTCATCCTTATCATGAATCTTACTACCTTGATGAGCCAAATTAGAAGTAGTATATCGATCTAAAATAACATAATACCCATCTTCTAAATAAGGAAGAATTTTTTTCATATTATACTTTCTATCCGCAGCATAATATAAAGAAGCAATATGAGGATCTACATGATCTGCCCCCTCTGGAAAAAAGCCACTAGAAATTTCAGAATTACCTAAATAAGGACCGCCTACAATTCTACCAGTTGGAGTATCATACATAGGAAAACCAAAATGAACACATTTCTTTCCACTTTCTTTTAATCTTTTTTCCAATAAAATAGACTGTGTTTCTTTTCCAGAACAATCCGTACCTTCAATAACAATAATCTTACCTCTCATAATATCATCCTCCTTATCATTACCATCCAAAACTATCATATCAAAAAATAACTATAATCGCAACAAAAAATAAGTGTACAATTAGACACTTATTCTATTATTATCATCGAATGGAACTAACAAACACTTGCGACTCGCTAAATAATCACACATATGAACAAAGTTTTGATATTTAGTCTTAGGTGCTTCTAACACTTCTTCTCCATTATAATCCTTTGTCCATGGTCCCATATGAGTGCGAATAACCGAACAAAGAAGTTCTATCTCTTCATCACTCATAAGTAATTCTGCTTTATGCTCCATAATATAATTAGCCATTAAAATAGGATGATCAAAACGAACATAACGTTCTTTCGGAATACCATGTTTTATTCCATCATGTAACAAAAGTCCCATCAACATAATATCCTTTTCTACACTAGTATACTTATCTCCAATCGAAGGATCTTGCAATAACTCATACCCTATTCTAACTGCTGCTTTCGTATGACGAAGAAGACCTCCTTCTCCTAGAGAATAACTAGGATGATACTTACCAGTAGAAGACGCAGGAACTTCAAAAAAATAATCAGGCAACAACTCTATCATCGTCCGACAATCCTCTTGAATCGCATCATCATTGATATATCCTAATTCTATTTCAAACTGATCTACCTTATTCATAACTTACACTCCTCCAACAATCGAACCATAATTTCATTACTAAGATAAAAATATTTCTCTGGAATAGAAATAAAATTCCCTTCTTCTACTAGATACCCTTCTTTAACTAATTCAAAGTAAGAGTAACAATCTTCGAACTTAATAGAATATTTATGAAAAAAATCTTCCTTAGAAATACCTTCTTTTGTCCTTAGATTTAAAATTACATCATATTCTATTTTATCATAAATACCAAGTTTTTCCTCTAGATAACGAAATTTCTTCTGTAAATAATGTGTAATACTACGAGTATTGATATATCGAACATCTCCTAAATACCCACTAGCACCAAGGCCAAAACCATAATACTCCTTATTTTTCCAATAACACAAATTATGTTTAGAAAAATAACCATCTTTACAAAAATTACTAATCTCATAATGACTATAATCCGAAAGTTGAGAACAAATTAGTTCATACATCTTCGCATCCACCTCATCCGAAATAGGTTTTTCTTTTTCTAAAAATAACTTCGTATGTTCTTCTAACATCAAAGAATAAGTAGAAACATGAGAAACATCTAAACTTTTAATAAATTCGATATCCTCACCAACTTCTTTCAAAGACTCCCCTGGGAATGCATACATCAAATCAACATTAATATTACCAATACCAATTTTCTTGCAATAACGAATAATATGACGAACATATTCTAAATCCAATTTTCGATTCATTTTCTTTAAAATCCAAGAATGCGTGGACTCTAATCCAAAACTAATTCGGTTAACCCCGTATTTCTTGCAAATATCTAGCTTAGATTCCGTAATACTATCAAAGTTAGCCTCTATTGTAACTTCACAATCACTAGACCTTTTGAAACAAGAAAGAATCAAAAACAATGACTCCAATTCCTTATCAGACAAACTACTTGGAGTTCCACCACCAATATAAATAGTATCAAGTACTTCTCCTTGATAAAAAGTAGTAATTTCTTCTTTTAATATTTCCAAGTATTTAGAAACATATCCCGTATCATAAAATAGCTTACAAAAATCACAATAACTACAAATCTTTTTACAAAACGGAATATGAATATAACAATGCTTCACATTATTCATGCGGACTCTGTAACCTACGAATAGCTTCTAACTTTCTATCTTTCTTTTTTACTCTAGCAACATCATGAACTTCCTGACTAGAAATATCATTATAAACATCCACTAACCAAGAAGAATAAATAGACCTCACCTTTTCCAACTCTACATTTGATTTTTGTAATAATTGTCTAGGAATTGTTGGATCCATCATGGAAAGAAGAATTTCAAAAGGCAAAAGATTACGATAATTTTCTACAAGTTCCTCCTCTTCTACCCAGGGAACCATTACATAATAAGTTTTTCCTTGACGTTCAATAACTTGCATCCCATCATAAAATTTTTGTCCAAACTCTCCCTCTCTTTTTACAACAGAAAGTCCACTATCATCAAAGTGTTTCTCTAATATTTGCTGATAACTTAAAACATCCTCTTCATCAATAATTCTTCTACCTTCCTTACGATGAAACTCAATCATCGCATTAACGATATAATCTTCCTTAAAAAAAATCTGCATATATCAACCTCTGTTTCTATTATTAAGTCTGCTATTTACAGCAGAAATACTATCAATTCTTTTCTGTAACACATTAGCTTTATTCTGCGTTTTTACTAATTCTCGACTTGTTTGATTAGTTAAATTATCTAAAAAAGAAGAGTAACACTCATTTAATGTCTTCAACTCAAGAGATTCTCTATCTGGTAACAGCCCCGTAATTTCATCTTCAAAATAACCAAACATAGAATCTAATGGATAATTAGTTCGAAAATGTTCCCTTAATTCATCCAAACTTCTCCACGGCAATAAAGCATAATAACTAGCAGTAACATTAGGAATTCCATCCTTTCCAATAGGAACTATATAATCTGCTAAATATTTCTCAATATTTCCATAAGTCCAAGAACCAACCTCAAAATAGACTTCCTTATCATCAAAAACTTTTTCACATGCTTTCTTAAAAACGCTTACATCCTCATCATCAATAATCCAACGATCTTCTTTTTGACGAACACTAATCATAGCATTCGCAATAAAAACACCTTGTCCAATTTTATATTTACTCATAACAAAACCTCCCCTAAAAAATAATTATTATTCTGACTTAGGAATCATTTTCCCTCGGATAATTTCTAATCGATGGCGATAAATTTTACCCTTCTCTTCCGCAGTATTTAAAGACGTATTGGTATTTTTTTCAAATTCTTTTAAAGCTAACTGATAAGCCTCCTCCATGGATAGCAACTTCTCTTCAGATAAACTTGGAATAGACTGAATAATATCCTCTCCCACTTTCCAAAACATAGCGTCTAATGGAAAACTATTACGATAAAATTTTAATAAATCCTCCCTTGTAATCCAAGGAACCATCATATAATAATCAGCGTACTGATTACAATGTGGCTCCAACCAACCATTACTTCGAACAGGCATCATATAATCGGTATTAATTCCTGAAAGACTAGAAATATATCCTCTACAACAAGCAGGAGTAAGTGATAAATTAACATGATCTTTGGCATAAGCACTCACTAAAGCTTGTGAATAATTACGAAGATCCTCTCCCCCAACAATATATCTTCCTTCTTTTTTAGAAATATCTATTATCGCATTTGCCAACACCTTACTATCATTCATTTCATATGACAATCCCTCATTATTTCTCATTCTATAATTACTCATAACTATTCCTCACATTCTTTATTATTCACTAGTAGATAATATAGATAAAAACGCTTCCTGTGGAACCTCAACACTACCAATCTTTTTCATTCTTTTCTTACCTTCTTTTTGTTTTTCTAAAAGCTTTTTCTTACGAGTGACATCCCCTCCATAACATTTTGCCAAAACATTTTTACGCAATGCTTTAATATCTGTTCTAGCAATCACATGCGTACCTATCGCTGCTTGAATTGGAACTTCAAACATCTGTCTAGGAATAATCTCTTTTAACTTTTCAACCACGACCTTCCCTCGATTATAAGCAAAATCTTTATGAACAATAACAGAAAGTGCATCAACCACTTCTCCATTCAATAAAATATCCATCTTTACTAAATTACTCTCTCGATAGCCAATAAATTCATAATCAAAAGAAGCATATCCTTTCGTATAAGACTTTAATTTGTCAAAGAAATCATAAACAATCTCAGAAAGTGGCAACTCATAATGAATCGTAACTCTAGTTTGATCCAAGTATTCCATATTAAGAAAAGTTCCACGTTTATCCTGACAAAGCTCCATAATTGGACCAATATAATCCGTAGGACTAAAAATACTGGTTTTTACATAAGGCTCTAACGTTTTAGAAATCACTTCTCGCTTTGGCATTTTCGTAGGAGAATCTACCATGACTTTACTTCCATCCGTAAGTAAGACTTCATAAATAACTGAAGGAGAAGTAGCAATTAAATCAATACCAAATTCTCTCTCAATTCGCTCCTCAATAATCTCCATATGCAAAAGTCCTAAAAAACCACATCGGAAACCAAATCCTAAAGCTTTCGATGTCTCCGGTTCAAAAGTCAAAGAAGCATCATTCAATTTTAATTTATCAAGAGCTTCTCTTAAATCTTCAAACTTACTAGCATCAATCGGATAAAGTCCAGAATAAACCATGGCCTTCATTGGTTGATAGCCAGGAAGAGCATCCGTCGCTGGATTACTATCCAAGGTAATGGTATCTCCTACTTCCACATCCCGAATACTTTTAATAGAAGCATACAAATAACCAACTTCTCCTGCCTTTAATGATTTAACTTGCTTCTCCTTAGGAGTATTAATAGAAAGCCCAACGACATCATAAACGGCTCCAGTTTCCATCATGCGAATCATATCTCCGACCTTTACTTCTCCATCCATAATACGAATACTAATAATAACTCCTCGATAAGCATCAAATAAACTATCGAAAATTAAAGCCTTTAAAGGTTTTTCTATGCGACCAGTAGGAGCAGGAATCTTATGAATAATAGCATCCAACAACGCATCAATACCAACCCCGGTCTTGGCACTAGTAAAAATAATATCTTCTTTATCAAACCCTATATTTTCAAGTTCTTCCGTAACTTTAGGAATATCTGCACTAGGTAAATCAATCTTATTAACAACAGGAATCACAGTCAAATTGTTATCAAGAGCCAAATAGAGATTAGCAAGTGTCTGAGCTTCCACTCCCTGAGCGGCATCCACCACTAATAATGCTCCTTCACAAGCAGCCAAACTGCGAGATACTTCATAAGAAAAATCAACATGACCAGGAGTATCAATTAAATGGAAATAATACTCCTCCCCATTTTGCTGATAAGTGAGCTGAACCGCATTTAATTTAATAGTAATTCCTCGTTCTCTTTCAATATCCATAGAATCAAGCATTTGACTCTTTAATTCCCTTTTCTCTATTGCTCCTGTTTTTTCCAAAATACGATCGGCAAGTGTACTTTTACCGTGATCAATATGAGCAATAATACAAAAATTTCTAATATTTTCTTGTTTCATACATCCTCCTGCTTACGATTTTTGTTTAACCGTATCTAAAACTTCCCAAGTCCTATCATACGCCTGGGAATCAATACCAGTAACCCTCAATGTATCTCTATCCTGCTTCAACGTTGCTCCTTCAAATAAAAACTGATGAAAACCTTCTCCCCAAGCATTCTTAATACAAGAAGGAATTAAAATAACATGTGGTAATAACATACTAGTTTTATTACTAATAATATCAACACAATCTCTATTATTTTCTACATAGCGTTTACAAATATCATATCCATAAGAAGCAATAGAATCAAACTTCCAAGAAACCCCATTTTCATCTCTAGGTGCATAAACATCACGAGGACCATTAATAAAAATAGCATCTCCTTCTTTAGTAACATAACTACTCTCAACCAAACCTTTGGAATTAATAGTTTCAATTACTTCTCCCTCATAAGCTCGTACCACTTTCGTAATTGTTTTTTTTCTACCAAGAACACCAGTAGAAAAATCAATTTTATCAACATCTAAAACGAAACAAGAAATACCATCCTCATTCATAATACTCTCATTCGTATAAACGAGCTCCATCTTCTCACCTCATGTACTAGTATACCAAAGAATACAAATATTTTCTATTCTTTTATAACAAAGAAAAACATTACCCAAGAGTAACGTTTCCTTATTCTTCGATAGAACTTTGATAAAAATAATAACCATCACTACTCTTCTTAAACTGATAAGTAATAATATTTCCCTGCTTCTTATATTGATCAATCGTAATTGGATCCTTCTGATAATCCGCATATGGAATATTCTTACCACTGTCAATTAACATGGTATGATTATAATCTCTATAGACTTGATAATTTACTATATTTTTAGAAATACTACTTTTAATATAAATAACTCTTTCAACCAAGGTAATAACATCATCTTCCATACTAGCACTTTCTAAAGAATACATAGAAACAGGAATTATCTTCTCTTTTAATGGAGGTGTGGTAGTAAGTGTTGTTTGATATTTTTTCTGATTAACATCATAAGTAAGAGATAAAGTATTTCCTGCTTGAAAACCTTCCATAAGAACAATAGGAATACTTCCCTGTTGCAAGTAAGAAACTTTCTTTCCAAAGTAAGACTGCATCAATTCTTCCATCCGACGGTCAGAAATACTGTAATATCCCTTTTCTTCTCCCTCCTCCAAATCTTTTTCTTTTAACCCAGAAAGAGCAAAATAATATTTTTCGTAATTACTAAAATCTTTTAACGATACAAATTGTTCTTTTAAATACTTATTTAAAGTATTACTATCTCTTCCATAAGTTACTTTTTCATAAAGTTCTCTTATTTCGGGATCATCAACACTTAAAGTAGTAGAAATAGATTCTTTTGGTGCTTCCTTCTTTCCACCATTAAAGAATAAACTACTAAGAAAATAAACCCCAAATCCTAACGCCAACACAATAACTATTAAAAGGATAATCTTAACAATAAAATTATTATCTTTATTATTCTTTTCTTGCGGTGGCTTCGGTGGAGCATAATTTTCTCCATCTACGATATAGTTATCATCATCTGGTACGTACATATCATATCTCCCCTTTTCTTCTAATATTAATCATTCATAGTATTACTAGCCCAACGTTTTGCAGATAAAATTTCCTCATAAACACAATTTCCCAAGGATATAACATTTAAAATATCATCATACGTGTAATTAGCACTATCAAGATACTCAGGATGAAATTTCTTTAATAAAGAAATCACTTCATCCTCTACCCCTAACAATTGACCATAAACTATATAATATCGAAAAAGACCACTAGTAAATTGATCTTGAGAATTCGTTTTTTCTGCACTTTTAAAAAACATTCGTAATCCTCTTAATTCACTAGCTTCGCGATATAAATCATCACTAACAATTTGAAAACTATTAGAAAGTATTTTTTTATCTACTACTTTCCCTTCTTGTTTTAATTTCGTAGTTTCGGTATCTAAAAAATCATCAATTGTTTTTACAACAATAATATAATTGCTAGAAACCCATTTCTTTACATCTTCTAAATGAACAATTCCATCGTTTGTTGTTACAAGAAAATAATTATATAAAACATTTTCCAAAGAATTTTCACTAGCAAGTAACTTGGTAAAATCAAAGTCCGTAGAATTAGGAACTACAGAAATTTGACCAGAAAATAACCATTTTAAAAGATAAACACCAAGGATTCCTCGACCATCTGGAACAAGACGATACGTAACAGAAAGCCAAAAGACATGCAAATAATCCTCCCGACAAACAAGTTCACTCGTAGAAGGAACGGAAGTAGGAAGAACCTTTTTCTTCTTCGGAAAAAATATATTATTACCACCAACAACGGTAGGACCACATCTCAACCAAAAAATAGTAAAGATGGTGAATCCAAAAAAGAAAGCAATAATCATAATAGCTGGGAAAGCATCAATAATAAATTTTAAAATAGCATCCACTTTTAATCCCTCCTATTATCTTCATTATAGAGGATAAAAAAAGAAAAAGAAAGTAGAAAAAAGCATTTGACGTAAATATTATTTAGAAAAAGATTGATATTTACGAATAATCCATTCACTAACTTTAATTCCATCCATCGCCGCAGTAGTAATTCCTCCAGCGTATCCGCTACCTTCTCCACATGGATAAAGTCCTAAAATATTAGAAAGTCCTTCTTCGTTACGTAAAATTCGAACAGGAGAAGAAGTTCTACTTTCAACACCTGCCAAAATCGCATCATCCCGGTCAAACCCAGAAATCTTCTTTCCAAAAACAGGCATCGCTTCTTTAATAGAATTAGAAACAATCTCTGGAAGAATTTGGTTTAAATCACTAAATTGATAATTCCCCTTCATAACCGGAGAAACTCCAAGAAAAGAAGTAGAAAAAATACCGTTTTTAAAATCACCATACAACTGTACAGGAATCTCACCATTCCCATAGAAAAAAGCCTTTTCTTCTAGTTCTTTTTGAAACTCTACACCATCTAGTGGTTGATGTCCAAAATCATCTGGTCCAACCGATACTACCAAAGCACTATTCGCATTTTTACTATCTCTCGCATGATAACTCATACCATTAACCGCAAGCCGTCCTTCTTCACTAGAACTATTAACAACATAACCACCAGGACACATACAAAAGGAATAAACACCACGTCCAGCTTTCGTAGTATAAGTAAGTTTATAATCCGCAACCGGTAATCTTTTATCAAGAGTTCCATACTGACTAAGTTGAATCATCTCTTGTGGATGCTGAATACGAACACCTACCGCAAAAGGTTTAGAAACCATAGAAACACCTTTATCATACAACATAGAAAAAGTATCTCTCGCACTATGGCCAATAGCTAACACCAAAACAGAACAATCCATCTTTTCTTTACCATTAATCTCAATAGCTACCAATTTTCCATCTTCGATAGATAAATCTGTAAGACAAGAAGAATAACGAAATTCTCCACCCCTATGAATAATATCTTCCCTCATATTCTTCACAACATCACGAAGTAAATCCGTCCCAATATGAGGCTTTTGCAAATACATAATTTCTTCTGGAGCTCCATGTTTTACAAAAGTTTCAAATACTTTTTTACCACGAAAATACTTATCTTTAACTAAAGTATTTAACTTACCATCCGAAAAAGTACCAGCACCACCTTCGCCAAACTGAACATTAGAATTAATATTTAATACTCCATCTTTCCAAAACTTAGAAACACTAGAAACTCTATCTTCTATTCTCTCCCCACGTTCAATAATCAAAGGACGATACCCTTGTTCCGCCAACATATAAGCACAAAAAAGTCCCGCTGGCCCACTTCCCACAACCACTGGTCGAGAAGAAAGAACTTCCTTTCCCTGGACAGGCATCTGATACTTTTCTCTTGGAGTTAAAAAGACATCTTTATTTTTTCTTTTTAAGAGCTTCTTTTCATTCTCTACAGCAACATCCACTTCATAAACATAATGAATATTTGCCTTATCTCTAGCATCCAAAGATTTCTTTTGAATAACAAACTTCAAAATCTCTTTTTCCGAAATATGTAATTTTTTAGCAATCTCAAATCGTAAAAGATCCTCTTCTGCAAGCTTTACTTTTACTTGTCGAACACGAATCATAACTGATCACCTCGTATTGTTTTCCCAACTAAAATTCCAGACATCCAAGAAAATCCTAAATTATATCCTCCACAATCTCCATCGACATCCAAAACTTCTCCAACAAAATACAAATGCGGAACAAGTCTAGATTCTAACTTAGAAGAAACTTCCGATAACAAAACACCACCACAACAAACCTGAGCATGCGAAAAATCTTTCGTCCCAAGAATATTTAATGGAAAAGAAAAAACAGTAGAATAAAACCTTTCCTTCTCCAAAGAAGATAACTGCTTCCAAGTAGCTCGCTTGGAAATATGGGCACAATCCAAGAGAACAGAAATCAATTTATAAGGAAGACATCCTTCCAAAAACTCTACCATAGAAGAGTCTTTTAACTTTTCTCCTCTTTGATCCAACCAAGAAAAAATTTCCTCTTTCGTTTTATCTTTAAGAAAAGGCAAAAATGAAATTTTTAAACTTTCTTTTTTCGAAGGTATTCCTAAAGAAACATAACGACTTAAATTAAAGATACATATTCCACTAACTCCATAATCTGTTAGTTGTATCTCTCCTTCTTCCATCTTTACAAACTCCCCGTCCTCATACAAAGAAACGCAACAACTAGCACGGACACCAGACCATTCCTGCAAAAATTTCCCATCCGTCTTTAATTGAACCAAGGCAGGTTTCACCGGAAAAATACGATGATGAAATTTTTCAGCAAAAGAATATCCATCACCAGTAGAACCAGTCTTAGGACTAGCTTTCGACCCAGTAGCAATTACTAAATCATCAAAATACTCTTTTCCTTGAGAATCTACAACAACAAATTTTTTCTGTTCTTTATATAAATCTAAAATTTCCGTATCAAAAGAAAATAAAACTCCTCTCTTACGAGCTTCCATTACTAATAAATCTCGAATACTACTAGCTTGATTAGAATATGGATAGTAATAACCATTCTTAATATTAGGAACAACACCTAAAGAATCAAAAAACTTTAAGACTTCCTCTTGCAAATCCTTCGTAATAATCGAAGGTAACAAATCCTCTTCACTACTATGATAATGAGAGAAATCTTGATCACTATTCCAATAATTACAACGACCATTTCCCGTCGCTAAAAGCTTTTTTCCAGCCACACTATTTTTATCAAACAAAACAACTTCTGTATGTTTGCTAACGGCATGAATTCCACACATTAAACCAGCAGCTCCAGCTCCTATAATTGCTACCTTTCGCAACACAATCACCTCAAAAATATTATACCACAAAAAAGTTTAGTAACAATTTACTAAACCTTTTTTCTAACCAAGAATATCAAAAAAATAAATATCATATTTATTTTCGCTGATACTGATAACAATATTCTTTCACTGTTTTCGAAATATATCCCATTTCATCTTTCGAATATCTTTGATCAATAGGTAACAAAACCATATTTTCTACTCTTTCTTTCTCACTAGAATTACTTCCATTCCATAATACATTAGGCCATAATTTAACAGCATAGATATTTTTTTCTTTTAAATACCTTCTCAAACGCTCCCCGTCTTGTATAAGAAAAGGATACATATAACTTAATTCTTTCTCTTCCCATTCCCATTCATTATAACTAGACAACATAGAATTTAATAATCGAAAGTTTTCTAACCTTCTATCACGTATACTATCATAATCCAAGGCATTTAAATAACTTCTTGTAAAATTCGACATATAAACCAATTCTTCATTTCTAAAAAATTTGTCAGCTTCTAAAAAAGATGGATAATGTAGAAATTTATCACTCTCATCTCTTTCTACCATTTCTATAATTTTTCCTAAACTCTTTCCATTTTTATATTCAGAACTTAAAGTCAAATCTTGACTAACAATACAAGCACCATCAGGAACTCCAAAATACTTTCTATAATTATATATAACATCTGCATCATGAAATTTAGTATCAAAAAAGTCATGCGTATTATCTACAATAACATATTTATATTTACGAATAATATCATCAATTTCATCTCTTAATAACCCATAATAATTAACCAAGTATAAATAACTTTCTTCATGAAAATCTTTCTCACAAATTCCTTCTGGAAAAAGATTTTGATTGACGTGATAATATTTTATTTGAACTCCTTCAAAACTAGATACTTCACTTAACGACTCACATAAGAAATAAGGAAGAAACAAAGTAGTAATATGTTTTTCTCGTAAAATATATCTTAAACAATTACGCCCAGAACTAAATAATAAATCCGTAGCGTGATAAGGATTACCATAAATAGATTCAAAACTAAAATGACATCCAATTTCTTTCATAATCCTATTTATCCTTATCACTGAAATATTTAGCTATTTCATAATAAGCATCGGTATTCCAAACCATACACCTTTCTTCATCTGGATAGTTTCCCATAGTTTTATCATAACCATCTGGAATAAAAATAAAATCCCAACTCCAACCATACTTTCCTGACTTTTCTTTAGCAATAGTACCTTTCGTAATAGATTTAAAAACAATAGGATCTTTTCCATACTCACAATAAGCAAACGCTTCAATAAAACAAGCATTTCTATTTTCCACATTTTCTAAAAGTTTTAATATCCCATCTTCACCAAGTTTTTCATCAACATAATGAGTATAAGGACCAGGAAAACCTCTTAAAGCTTCCACATATAATCCTGTATCATTTTTTAATACACTACATTTTAATTTATCACTTGCTTCTTTCGCAGAATGCATTGCGACTTCTTCCACTGTATCCGCCTGAATTTCTGTAGTTTCCATCTTAACATTAGAAACTTCAATACCAAGAGGTTCCAATATTTGTTTCGCACTTAATATTTTCGACCAATTTCCCGTAACATAAGTTATTTTTCTCATAATACTCTCCTTTTAAAAATATTATAACATGTATTACATAATAGTTAAAACTGATTTTTAGCAGAAAAAAACTTCATAAAATAAAAAAATAAGTAAATAATCTTACTTATTTATCAACAATCAGAAAATAGCAACAAAAAGTTATTTACTTCTTTTTTTACTTTTTATCCGGTGACAAATAGTCGCACCTAAAACACCTGCAAAACCAAGACCACAGCCAGCCAAAATTTCTTCATCCGGAATACGAGTAAATTCTTTTAATGGAAAAGTATCCCCCTCATATTCAGTAATCTCCTGAGTATAATCCACTTCGGAATAATTAATATCCAAATGTCCTCTGCCATTACCAGCACCCGCATTAACTGCACTATCTGTTGCCTGAGCGATAGTAACATTTTCAAGAGTATCTAAGACAGAAGATGGACGAACATCACTAAACTCAATATCACGAGTCTCACCAGTATATTGATCTCCACCAGCAACCCATAATTCAAATTTTTCAGACAAGTCATAATCAACACAACTCTGTAAAAAATTAAGACCACTCTGATTACAATAAAGTCCAGGAATATATCCAGCTTTCTCCATCTTTTCTACCCAAATATTAAACATCGTAGAAACATATTCTTTATTATAAAGGTCTTCCCATTTCATTCCACTTGGAATTTCTACATCCAAATAAACTGGATAATCAATCTTTTTATTTTTTAATGCTTCAATCGCAAAATCTGCTTGTTCTCTTTGATTAAGAATAAAATTATCTAAAGAAGCAGTATTATCAAGATGAAATCCATTATAACAATAAGCACCAGCAGGAATACCATAAGTATTACAATTTTTAATATTAGTATCAAAGTAACTGTCTAACGTAGTTCCCTCTGAACACTTAATAATTACAAATTCAAAATTTTTTTTCATTTTACCCCAATCAATATTATCTGTTTGAGCATAAGAAATATCACAACCAATAAGTGGTGTATCAACCCGTACATATTCACCCGTACCAACGGCAGGAGCAACATTACTAGGAATACGAAGTTTTACACCCTCACTAACCTCAGAGTCTCTCATTTCATTAAATGCTAGCAACTCATCGACACTCATACCACTCTGCAAAGCAATATCAATCAAATCATCTTCTGCTCCTACCGTATAAGAACCATCTTGTACAAATCCATCACTAGTATTATTACCATTATTATCAATAGCAACCGCTAAATCAGTACTAGCAGTAATATTACCTTCCAAATCTTCTACAACATAGTAAATACCATCATATTGAATATTTTCTTGATCCATAACTAGGAAAGCATCATACGAAAAAATATTACAATACTTTTTAAAACGACATAAATTAGTATCTGTTCCATAAACTCCAACATAAATGTCATTAGAAGCACATTTTTCTAAAAAGTCTTTAGCAATTTTAGTTTTCATTTCTGTATTTAGACTTTTATTTTCCATTAACCGATTAATATCTAAATAAACAGGAAAATCCACTTGATACTGAGACAATACTCCTTTTACATATTCAACATCATCATAAATAGCAGCTTCATCTGTTGCGGTAGTAGATACAATAACACCTAAAGAAATATCATTTTCATTACAAAACTTCATCTTTTGATTTTGAAAATAAGTTCCTATATCTTGATGATCACCAATATCTAAAACCACAAAATCTTCATCATCTACAGAAAGAAAAGGAAGAGGTATAAGATCATGATGTCCAATTTGATTTTCTTGCTTAGTATCACCATCTTCAGAAGTTAAATATTGATAAGTAAGTCCACCAATTGTTCCAGTTAAAACAAGTCCTGCTAGTACTCCTGCTAGCTTTCCTTTATTAAGCTTCAATTTAGCCATAACACTACCCCCATTCGTGTAGGCAAATTATACCATAACAAACGAAAAAATGTCAAGTTGACACATAGAACTTAACCCTGCATTCCTAAATAAAGTCCCACTCCTAAGCATATAAGTAATACTATCAATAATAAAACCCAAATAAGAATAGGTACTTTTAGTGTTTCATAACAATAAGGACATTCTTTTACAAAAAAACCAATTTCTTTTTTACAAAAACTACATCTTTTTTTCATATTTTACCACCCACCGACAATAAAAAGCGCCAGTAAAGACAAAAGCCTATACTAGCGCTTCTCTAAATAAAGTATAGCATAAATTATTTCTTATGTATACCCATAATATAGAAAATGTAAATTTCTATATTACATTACCCAATAGTAACATCCCCCATATCATTTTTTATTGATAATGTATAAGGAGCATTTCTATCATTATTTTCTACATCTATATTTCCTAAATCAGTTTTCGCATCAACATACGCATTAGAAAGCTGTTTAATATCTAAATCTCCTAAAGAAAGAGTAATAGTAGAATCACTAAGTAAATGAACTTCATCTAAACTAACCTTTCCCATATCAGCTTCAATCGATAAACTCTCTGTAATAGAAGTAACTTCTAAATTTCCAAAATCTAAAACCGCATCCAGTTCTCTAACCGTTCCAATACGGACATCTCCCATATCACTTTCAATATCAAGAGTATCACAAGAATCAATGGCCACTTCACCCATATCAACACTAATATCAAAACTAGCATTAGAAAAATCCATAACCTCAACATCACCAGAATCACTCGCAAGCCCAAAAAGAATATCACAATCTTCTGGAACATATAATCGTACTAAATCTTTTGTTCTTGATAATTGAAAATGAAATCCTTCTTCTTCTTGAAATTTAACAACCAAAGAAGAATTACTATCATTAACTTCAAATAAATGATCATCACTGTAAATAGAAAGATGAATATTATCATCATTAGAAGGCAATATTTCAATATCACCAAGAGTAGAATCTACTTCTATTGATTGAATATTTCTATCATATATCTCCTCATATGCCAAGTGATTACTTACTTTATAGCTTCCAACATTAAAACTCCAAATAGGAATAACCCCACAAATAAAGGCAATCAAGAAACCAATTAAGACAATACAAAGAATAGATAATAAGATAATCAAAATAATTGTTTTTGTTTTATTCGTCTTCTTCATGAATATCCACTCCTTTCAAAGAAAATCCCAACTTAATAATCTCTGTAAGAAGAACATAAACAATCCATAAAATCCAAGTAACTCCCCAAGCCATCGTAAGAAAACTGACAATTAAATAAATAGCAAGTACGAATAAAGCTAATACACTAGTTATCCGTTTATATAATCTATCTTCCCTCGTTAATACTTTTTCTTTCTTTTTTTCATTAGTAAGTGGCTTCGTCATTTCAATATAAATTAATAATCCAGTCGCAATCGCAATCACAATAAAGAATACACAAACACCTACGATAGGACTGCGCAATACAGTAGAAAAGAAAATAATCACTACAACAGATAAAATATATAACATAACCGCAACAGTAGTAAAAAGTGCTTTTTTACGATTATAATTTTGATCAAGAATAGTATTTTCTTCTAATACCTCTTCTCCTTCCCTAACCGTAGATACTTCATCATGAAATAACTCTTCCGTACTTATCTCATACAAATTACAAATAGGAAGTACTTTATCAAAATCAGGCATACTTTGATCCGTCTCCCATTTCGATACCGTCTGACGAGTAACATGTAAAATGTCCGCAACTTCTTCTTGAGACAGTCCTTTCTTTTTTCTCAGTTTTAATAATTTTTCACCTAAACTCATCTTCTTCACCTCAAAAACATTATATTAAATATTTCGGTTGCACACTACCAAAACAACATGGAATTTTGTCAACCAAACTTAACAAAAGAAAAAATATAATACCTAAACATTTTTATCAAATATTTTAATCCAACCAAGTTTTAACCATAAACAAATCTCACGATAACACCCAACACTAGAACTAGGCATCTTTAAAAGATAAATTTTAATATCTTTATGACAAATAAGTTTTAACATCACACCAAAATTAAGTTCCGCAAAAGTCTCATATCCAAGATACCCCTCTACTCCATTTTTATCTTCATTCATAATAAACAAAATATCACAAGACATAATATTTTTAAAAAAATCTTGATGAATATCAGGATAAAACTTTAAAAATTCCTGTTCTTTTATAGGTCTAGGATAATCAAGAACATAATAATGATTCAATTTAAAATAATTTCGATAATAATTAATCTTATCCTGTAAAGACACACTACCAGCAATAACTACTTTTTTCATAATTCACCTCATCCAATATAAGAAAGAATATCTCTAAATTCTAAATAACCGCTCTTTTCATTAAAGTGTCCTGCCTGAGGAACAAAAACTTCTACTGCAGAAATACTTTCACAAAACTTTCTTAATTCTAAACAAGAAATATAAGGATCATTATCAGAATAAAAACAAATTCTATCATCACAAAACAAAGGAAATTTCTTTAATAAATCCCAATCTAAATAAAAAGATGTGTAAAGAGTAGAATCATCATCAAACGCTACCTGATTAAAACCAGCTACCGTAATTAATTTCTTTATCTTTATTTTTTTCTCTAACAAAAATTTAATAACAAATACCGATCCTAAACTATGAGTAATGAATATAGTATCAGAATCAATGAACCCTATATCTAAATAACTAGATAAAATACGACTCCAATTTTCATAACTTTGAAACTTCAAACTAGGAAAATGAGGAACAATACACATCTTACCCCTTTTACTCAATTCTTTTTTTAGCCAAGGAATAAAATTCTTATAAGGATTCCCATAAGAACCATGAATAATAAAATATTTTTCCATAATACTCTCCTTTAAAATTATTATACCATACCAAAAGAAAAACTCGCTTGCAACAAACGAGTTTTATAAAACTTCTTCCTGTGGCATCATCGTAACAACACTCATATTATGAAAATCAATAGAAGAAACAATTTTCTCTAAAGTTTTCATATCCATACGACGAATAATATCTACCTTATTAGGAATAACTTTATGATAACGAATCATATCATCATAAATATTATTAACGGTAGAATCAATATAATCTGCCATTTTTACTTCATTCGCAATCCATACTTTTTTCATTCGTTGAAACATTGCTTCATCTAATGAGTGATGAATAAATTCTTGTTTTATCTCACCAATCAACTTCTCAGGTTCATTCGTAGATGCTAAAATCATAAATGTTTTGTAATTCTCGGTATTATCCCAATCCGTAAAAAAGCTATTTAATAGTTTTTCACTACGAACTTTTTCTCGGAACAAAGAAGAAGAACCAAATAACATCGTAGTAAGCATTGTTAAGTATAAATCAAGTTCTAAATCATCATATTCACCTAAATCAGAAATAGCAATTTTTAATCCTACCCCAATTTTAGGAACTTGAATACTTCCTGTAAATTTATCTTCTTTTTTACAAACCGTCTTCTTCTCCTTAATAGGAGTTATTTTAGCTTCTTTTAAATTCTCTCTATGATCTAGTTCTTCATGAATAACAGTCATAGCCTCTTCCATAGGAAAATTACCAACAACTAACAAAAACATATTATTAGGACTATAAAAATTATTATAACATAAATACAAATCTTCTTTGGTTATCTTATTAATCTCCTCAACGGTTCCGCCAATATCAATTCTTCTAGGATGAACATGATAAATAGCTTCACGAAGTCTATTTTCTAATTGAAAATCAGGAAGATCAGCATACATTTTTAACTCTTCCGCAATAATCCCTTTTTCTTTTTCTACATTTTGGTCTGTATAATATGGAGCATTAACAAACTGTATCAAATAACGTAAATTATCCAAAAAATTCTTCGTACCATAACAAATATACTGCGTACTATTGTAAGTAGTAGAAGCATTCGAACCAGTCCCACTATTAGAAAAATAAGCAAAAGGATCTTCACCAGATTCCTGTTCAAACATCTTATGTTCTAAAAAGTGAGCGATTCCATCTGGAACCTTACATACTTTCTTTTCATCCCCCGGAGTAAAACTAGTAACGTCAGCCCCAAATCTAGTAGCATAACTAATAAAATAATTTGCCTTTTTCTCAAAAGGAACAAAAATAACATCCAACCCATTAGAAAGAGTTTCCGTATAAGCCACCAAATCTAGTCCTTTTAAATTAATTTTCTTCATGACTATCCCCCTCTAATAAGAACACAGTATCCATTTTTACTTTCTTAGCTACTTTTATAATATCTTCCTTAGTAACACTCATAATTTTACGACGTTTCTCTTCTAAGGTATCCGTACCAATCAATTCCATCATATAATAATTATCCAAAATACGGTTTGGACTATCTAATACTTCATCCAAAGCGGTACAAAAGTATTCTTTCGCAATATTGATATCTTTATCACTGAATTTTCCTTTACGCATATCTAATAAAATTTTATCAATTAACTCTAACGTCTTAGAATAATTTTCTTTATCAATACCAGCACGTATTAAAATTAAATGATCTAATTTATTAGGAACCGAATTAATTACATAACATAAAGAATATTCTTCCCTTACTTCTTTAAATAATTTAGAATCTCCACTACCTCCTAGAATAACATTATATAAAGTAAGAGCATAATTTCTCTCATAATCACTAAGACCATAAGTACGACAACCAATCGCAAGTTTTGATTGAGAAGTGTCAATTACCTCTTTAGCAAACAATCTTCTACTACGAGGTTTTACATCTTCTAATAAATAAGGAATTTTCTGACGTTTTACAGTCTTAATAGGAACCATATCCCGAATAAGACCAGTCATTTCTTTAAAATCAATATCCCCAATAACAAAAACATCTACCAAGTCACTACGAATCATTTTTTGATAATATTGATATAAAGACTCTGGAGTAACTTTTTCTAAATCTTCCAAATAACCAACCATACGATAAGAAGAAACTCTTGTTTTATCCATCGCTTCAAACAATCGTAGTAAACTATAACTAGCTCCATCTTCTTTTAAAGAAGAAAGATTACTCTTCATGGTACTCTTCACAACATCTAATTTTTCTTTCGAAAAAGCCTTGGAAGATATATCCGGATGGAAAACAATTTCATTCAAAAATTCCAAAGCTTTTTTAAAGTTTCCATCTTCCGTATATCGATCATGCAAAACAGACAAATAAATATCTAAATTATTATAATTACCAAGTCTAGAATTATAAGTTTGAATATCCGCTGCATATAATTCTTGCGCTTCAATAGTCAAATCTCTTTTCGTTGGATACTTACTACTAGACTGTAAAAACATATCACACAAAACATTACGTATCGTAATTTCCTCTTTAATAACAGGACTACGAAAAGCAATTCTTACAGTAATAGTTTTAAACTTATTGGTTTTAATTAAATGTAACTGATAAGAACCTAAATCTTTTTTTATGTATTCCATACTTCACCCCATTCTATATTTTATATTACTGCATCTAATGCTAACTGAATCATTTGATCTAATGACTTTTCTCTCTCTTCACTAGTAAGACTTCGTTTGTCATAAAAAGAATCTACAACAGTCATCAAACAACTAGCTTCTCTTCCTAATTTTTTAGCTATATAAAACAATCCAAAAGCTTCCATCTCTACAGCTAAATAATCATCTCCTGGAAAATTAGCTTTAAACACATCTTCACTATCACTATATAAATCAAATACATCACTAGTAATAGTTTTTCCAATTTTTAAAGGAATATGTGCATCATTTGCAACTTTTTCAATAGTTTGATTTAATAAGTGACTTGCTTCAACATAATTGATATCTTGATTATCCAGTAACTGATCAAAATAACTTTTACAATAAGCTCCTGTAGATAAAATGACATCTAATATTTTTACATCTTTATGAAAAGAACCACTAGTACCAATTCGAATAATCTTCTTTACATTATAAAACTTATACAATTCATAAGAATATATTCCGATACTAGGAACTCCCATACCAGAAGCAAAGACAGTAATTCTCTTATCTTTATAATATCCAGTATAACCAAACATATTACGAACGGTATTAATTAACTTCACATCCGTTAAAAATTTTTCAGCAATATATTTCGCACGTAATGGATCTCCTGGCATTAGTACTACTTCTGCAATATCTTCTAAACTACTTTCTATATGTGGTGTAGCCATAACATACCTTCTTTCTACAATAATTATTATATCAAGAATAAATAAAAAAACAAAGAAAAAGAGTACTAATTATTACTCCGAAAATTCTCATACCAATTCTTAAGGTATTCCTTACCATCCTGAACTTTTTCTTTCACATCACCTGCCACCTGATCTTTCACTTCTCCTAAGGCTTCATAGTTTTCATCACCCAAATATTCTCTTATAGAATCTAAAAAAGCCAAATATTCCTCTCCAACAAATTCAGACGTTATTTGATATTTTTCAGATAACTCACTTTTCCAATTAGGAGCGATTTGATCCGCAAAACCAGAAAGAGTATCTAGTGCATCCATAGTCATCTCTTTACCAGCAGCAGTTAAATCATCAAAATAAACATCTCCTATCGGTTGATCATAAAAAATAAAATCAACACCAGTAACAAAAACATCTTTCACCTTTTTCTTGGCATCTTCAATTTTTTCTTCATTAATTAAACTCTCTATCTCACTCAAATCAGAAGAAAAATAATCAAAAGATTCGGTATTTTCAGAAGTTGAAACATCACTTTCAATAGCAGAATCCGTAGTAGTAGAAATTGACTCTTCCCCACTACAAGCGGAAACACTAACGATAACTCCAGCACTTGCAAATACAACTTTTAACGCTTGATACATTTTTAATTTTTTCATAACATACACCTACCTTGTTTTTTGTACCGCCATACTAGCATCATAAAAATCGCGGAACTCATAATTAAATATACAATAAGAAGTAATGGAATCACTAGTAACAAAATCAACAAGCTCTAAAGGAAAAGAATCCGAATGCGTTTCTACAAAGTCAGAAAAATCAGTAACCGTCATATCTTCTCCATAAAAAGCCTTTTTTCCATCTAACAAATCCACTTGAAAAATAGAAGTAGAAAGATCACTAACATAATTCTCTACTAAATTACAAACATAACGATTACCTACAACATCGACATCCTCCAGAGGAACATAAGTAATATAGCAAGTATTTTTCTCTCCCGAAGAAACCCTAGAAATTCCAAGATACTTTTCTTTAGTATACGATGTTAAATCATCAAAATGATAAGCCTCTTCTTGCAATAAAGAACTACAATCATAAATAGTAAAAGAAGAGTAACTATCACTAGTAGCATTCAAAAACATAGCTTCTTCACTCTTACGATAATCCTTCAAAGAAACAACATTCGTAATAGAAAGGTCACTAGGAACACTCTTATCACGTAAAAAATCATAATAGGTATTTAAAGGAGTACCTTCTTGATAATTTTTTACGATATAAAAATTAACATCGGATACTAAAACCGAAAAAGAAGAAATATCTCCATAACGAACACTAGCAGAAACCGGATACCCTAGAGGATTATACACTTTCTGCAAGAAACCAACAAATTCTTCTCCTCTGCGATTAGCCAATTGACTAACATATCCTAAATCATAAATCCCATGTTCTTCTTCTACGGATACTTCAGGAACTTCTTTCAAAGAATCCGAAGAAGACTCCTGACATCCAACTAGAGAAAAACTAGTAAAAAGAAGACTTGTCATAATAGACAATTTCTTTATATATTTATTCATATTTATTCCTTTCAAATAATTTAATTATCTTACTGGATTACTATAATATACACCTAAATGAAAAAAAAGAAAAGGAAAAACTCTTCCTTTCATATACTCTTATAAAAATATTACCGAAAATGAATTAAATAACTTAACTATCACTTATTCATCCCCTGCTTCTTCTTTTACACTATCTAATTGTACTAAGACTTCTCTAGGTTTAGAACCATTCGCAGGACCAATAATACCACGTTCTTCTAATAAATCAACAAGTCTAGCAGCCCGGTTATAACCAAGTTTAAATCTTCTTTGTAAAAGCGAAGCACTAGCTTTTTGCGTTTCAATAACAAACTGTACAATATCATTATAAAGTGGATCCTCATCATTAGCAGCATCCCCAAATTCCGTTCCACTAGCATTACTGACATTATGATCAACAGCATCTAAATTCATCAAAGACTCATCATACTGAGCTTTTTGTTGCTCCACGGTAAAGTCAATAATTTTCTTAATCTCATCATCCGTAATGAAAGATCCTTGAATACGAGTTGGAGAATTAACACCGATTGGTAAAAATAACATATCTCCTTTACCAAGCAATTTTTCGGCACCCGTCATATCCAAAATCGTACGAGAATCAATTCCAGATCCAACTGCAAAAGAAATACGAGATGGAATATTTGCTTTAATTAAACCAGTAATAACATCCGTAGATGGTCTTTGGGTTGCAACAATCAAATGAATTCCTGCAGCACGTGCTTTTTGCGTAATTCTTAAAATCGAATCTTCAACCTCTTTAGCAGCAACCATCATCAAATCCGCAAGCTCATCAATAATAACAACAATATAAGGAAGTCTAGCTTTTTTCACATCATCCGCTTTATGTTCTTCGTTCCACTTATCAATATAAGCATTATAAGATTCAATATTCTTTGTTTTCGTTTCACTAAACGTTTCGTAACGCCTCTCCATTTCAGCAACCATCTTTGCTAAAGCAACCGCTGCTTTTTTAGGATCACTAACTACAGGACACATCAAATGAGGAACTCCATTATAAACTGAAAGTTCAACAACCTTAGGATCGACCATAACTAGTTTCACCTCATCAGGTTTCGCACGCATCAAAATAGAACAAATAATTCCATTAATACAAACAGATTTACCACTACCAGTAGTACCCGCAACTAACATATGAGGCATTTTATTAATCTCACACACACCAATATCTCCCATGATACTCTTTCCAAGAGGAACCATAAGTTTTTTCTCTGGAGCATTCATCATCTGCTTACTACTAATAATCTCATAAAAACTAACTGGAGTCGCAACATCATTGGCAAACTCAATTCCTACAGTATTCTTACCAGGAATCGGAGCTTCAATTCGAACATCCTTCTTAGCAAGTGCCAAAGCAATTTCACGATTAATACTAGTAATTTTATTAACCCTAGTACCACTAGCAATCTCTAACTCGTATTGAGCAACCGTAGGTCCAATATGTACTTCTACAACTTTACCAACAATTTTAAAATCCTTCAAAACTTTCTCTAAAATCTCAATATTCTTCTCAATAGCAGCCCCATCCGTTTCTTTCTGCTTTTTCTTTGGTTGATTTAATAAACTAATCGGAGGTAACTGATAACTATGATTTTGTACCAGTGGAGCTTCCTTTTTCGTATCTTTAGAAACGTCTGCTACCTCATTACTATCTTTTACAGGAACCTTGGTAAGTTCATCAATACTAGTAATTTTAATATGTTTATCTTTTTCTTTTTCTTCTTCCTCTTCCTCATCACCATTGCTGATAATAACGGCTTTTTTACTAGCTTTTTCTGCCTTAGACTCTCTTGCATGAGCAAGTTTTTCTTTTTGTTTTTCTAAGTTATCTTTAACAAAACCAATAATAGAAAATCCGGTAAATAAACAAAATCCGGTAATCATAAATACCCAGGCAACAATTTGCATACCAGTATAAGAAAACAACTTATCAAAAAGTATTGCAAAAATTCCACCAATAATACCTCCACCAACGGCATACCAATCTTCTAAAATACCAGTATTCATAATTCCATTAAAAGAAGCAACCAACTGATCAATCGTCGTTCGAAAAATAAGCATCATATTACCATCATTTTGTAATACAAAGTCCTGATGCATAATAATTAAAAAGCCAATGACGAAAACATAAAGTCCTATTAACTTCGTAGAAAAAAAATCTGGCCATTCTCTTTTCACTAATAAATAAGCTCCTACCACAAAAAAGACTACTAACAATACCATATAAATAGACCCAACCAAAAACAAAGCAAAAGAAGAAATCATTTTGCCAACTGGTCCAAATTTACCAATTCCTAAAATAGAAGCCAACAACAAAATAAGTCCATAAACTTCTAATTTATATTCAAAACCTTTTTTTGATTGTTTTTTACGTTTTCTTTTTGCCATATATATTACTCCTTATATTCTATTCACAATCACATTATACTACAAATAACAAAAATACTAAACACCAAAACAAAAATTTAACAGTAAAGAAAACTATAATAATTTTTTAATAACCTTATTATTTCCAGAAAAATCCCAGTGAACTCCTTCTTCCTTCGTAATATGGTAATTATTATCACATTTCAAAAAATCGACATCCATAGTAGAAACACGTTGATTTTCATAATGTAAATGAGCAAGATAAGCAACAACGCCTCCTAAATTATATTTACTAGTAGAAGGAACTCCTAAAAAAAGAATTTGCTTTCTATCTCCCCAGGGAACATCCGTAGTATAAATAAATCCATTATGTAAATGTCCAGACCATAAAACATCATATCGCTCATCCAACCATCGCTCTTCTTCATTCATATCTTGAAGAGCAAATAATTTTACTTCTGGACGAATTCCACTAACATACAAACGATGTCCAAAATGCATATCGATATTGGAAAACTTAGTTCGAAATCTTTCCCTAGGAATAACAAAAAAGTCTGGATGATAAGTATTTAATCCTCTCAAATCATAAAGATATGGTTGCTCTTCCTTTTTGACATCTGGATGAAAAAAACCGTGAAGATACTCATCATGATTTCCAACATTAACATAAGTACGCATCTCCCAGGGATATGGCTTCGGATAAGAAGAAATAAAAGAATTGAGTTGATCTAACATCTCCTCTTTAGAAAAACAATCTCCCATTTTTCCAGTAAACAAGTCCCCCATATGAAAACATTTATCTGCTCCATCACCAATCGCAAAAGAATAAATACCATCTAACATACGAAAATCCTCAAACTCTGGATGTCCCACATGGGTATCGGCCAAAACAACAAAACACTTGTCAGAAACATTATCATCAACCGTAAAAGAATAATGATGTCTAGAGTAAGCAGAATCATGTAAATGTGGATTTTTAATATAAGAATAAACGGCACCACGGCTCCAATAATCATCCCTTTGTATACACCCATCAGAGATAAGTAACATCGAAATAACGCCAAAAAAATCTTCATCATCAAACGAAAATCCCTTCGTCTGTAATAAAGATTTTAATTCATAATCAGTAATACCATCCGGATGTTGTTGGATCATATCACAAACCGTACAATATAAAGGTAGTATCTTGTGGTAATGTTCAAAATCCATATTCTTCACCTGTTAGTAAAATATTATAATGGATTTAAACCAAAGATACAAGAAACTTTTATTTATGACGAACTTCACTTACACCATCGTTAAGAAAAAGCGTATCTAACTTCTGTTTTAAATCTATTGCTGCAAGACTTCTAGCACTACATTGATTCTTCTCCTCTGCAGTTAATTCTGCCAATGTCTTCCCATTAGGAAGTTCAAAAATAGGATCAAATCCAAAACCATTTTCTCCACGAGGAGAAGAAGCAATCTTACCTTTTAAAACTCCAGTACCAACAATAGGAGTTCCTAAAGAATCATAATAAACCAATTGACAAACAACAGAAGCATCACGATTAGATACCTCATTACATTTTTCTATAATCGCTAGATTTCTCTCTTCATCCGTAGCATCTTCTCCTAAAAAACGATGAGTCATAACACCAGGCCATCCATCAAAAGCATCAAGACATAGACCAGAGTCATCCGCAAAAGATGCTTGATTAGTAATAGAATAAACCTCTTTCGCTTTTTTAGTAGCATTTCCTAAAAAACTATCCTGATCTTCTAAAACATCAATAGAAAGATCAACATCGGAAAGAGATAGTATTTCATAATCCGAAAATATCTCCCTAATTTCTTTTAATTTCCCTTTATTATTTGTTGCAAAAATCATAAAAACCATCCTAATTTATAATAATATTTTTTACTTTCTCTACTTGTTCTTCGAATGTTAAATTTGTACAATCGACCAAAAACAACTTTCCTTCTAACATATCATGTTCCATCATATATTGATAAGTTTCAAAATAAAGTTGATTGTATTCATATGCTTTTTTATCAAATTCACTAATAACATCTCTTAAAGAAACTCTACGTTCCAATTCCATCTTATCATGATTTACTAAAAAAATAACTTTTTCCTCATGATTTTTTAAATATTCGTAATAATGTTCTACCCTCTCTTCTAAAGGTACCGTAAACTCCATATACTTAGAAAACATATCCATAGAACGTTCTCTACAAAGAATTCCCATAGAAAGTAGTCTATCAACCGTAGTACTTTTTCCTACCGCATCCGTCCCTTCAATAATAGTAGAACTAGACAAGATACTTCCTTGATAAATACTACTATTTTCATATATTTTATTACCAGTAACATCAACAAATCCTTTCGGTGCTTGATAATCAGCTAAAGGAGCACCCAAACTAGCCACTTCAACCATAATCATAGAAACTGGTTCCATAAAATAATCAACATCAATTTCATAATCGCCATCTTGATAATATTTACGAATCTTACGAATACTTTTTTTCGTATCCTTCAAAACTTCTAAAAACTCCTCTTCACCAATTTCTACAACATCGGTAACTTTACCCATTTTAAGATTTCTAGTATATTTCATATTCCCATGATCACAATATCTACGATATTTATAGCCATCACGATAAGTTTGCGTCAACTCATATTCTTCAATTTCTTCCATACCTTGCAAATATTCTTCTAAAATATCTAATCTAGTAGGAATAAATTTTCGCTCTTCATTATTAATCTTTCCAAGTCTTAAAACTACCATAACTTCTTTCCCTTTCGAAAATAATCACAAACTTCATCCGTCCCACGAACAGGAATCTCTACTACATTTTCACTACCAGCAACAAGTCTTGCCGATACAATAGGATACCAATTAGACGACTTAAGTTCATAAGAAATATTATCCTCCACTTGATAAAAAATAACGATTTTCTTCTTTTGTAAAGACGCATAGGTAAGTTCCGTAATACTACCAGGACTTAATTTAGAATCAAAATAAGCCATAAAAATATCACATTTATCAATCAAATCATTCTCCGTTTGGACAACCTCACAACATACCGTAGAAGTAAGTTCTCCATCACTAGCCTTCTCATTATAAAATGGTCCTAGATATTGATACAACAATTTCCCATCACTACTCTTAATAAAACTATGATTATTAAAATTAGTAAAATCCTCTTCCTTCCCTATCAATTTCGCCCGAAAATCATTTTTCAAAGTAAAGCACTTATCATCTAACATTTCCTTATGAAATTGACAAGCAAAATAAATTTTAGGCAGAAAAGGAAGACTAACCTCTTCTAATTGATAATTCACAAATCGATTACCATAATAAACCAAATCAGAAAAACCATAATTCATCTTTTTCCAGGAAAAATAAACTTCATGACCATCTTCCGTCTTCCAAGAAAAAGTGTCATACGCTTCTCCTAAATAAGTAAAGTTCTGATCCAAAAGCTTCTTCACTTCTTCTCTTTGTTCTTTCGCAATAGCATTTTCTACTATCCAAGAAGAACGAGGATTATCCACAAGACCTGTTTTGGTATTCACATTAAGCAATTTAATAGCCAGTGTTTCAATATTAGGATACCTCTTAAAAAACTCCCGTACTTCATCAATCATCGAAGAAAAATTACTTTTCAACAAAACATAATTTAAGCGAATCCTAGCCTTAGAAAATGCATCACTTTGAAAATAATTATGATCGTATCCCAAAACTTTCCTATCCAAATCATTATCAATCGAAGTCGTAGTAACTTCAAATATCCAACCATAAGAAGTAAAAAGATCATACTTTTCTCTTTCTTCTTCACGAAAGACATTGCCAGAAGTTAATACTCTCTTTACCGGAATATCATAATCATCAAACAACTCTACAATCTCTCTTAATTTTTTAATAGAATGTTTTGTCGGTTCTCCATTACCACCAAGTGTCACATAATGAAACTGATACCCAAGCTCTTTTAATTGACCAACATACAAACTAAGCATATGAATATCATCTTGAACCACTTCCCACTTAGTAATTTTAGCAGTACAATACGGACAATTCTTGTCACAAGAAAAGTCACTTAAAATAATTTCCAATTCTTTAAACTTTTTTTCTTTCATTTCTATCCCCATTTCCTATTGCTTCTTTATGCCAAGTCCAAAAAGTACCAACCGCTAGTATTACCCAGATAATATTTAAAGCCATTAAATAAATTGCTTTCTCTGGTAAAGAAAAATAAACATAAGCCATTAATATATCATCCACAAACCAAACTACCCAAGAATCTACTCTCTTAAAGGCCATCATCAAGGTCGCAGTAAAACTCATTCCTGTAGTAATTGCATCCAAAAATGGAAATGGATCATCCGTAGATTTCAAAAAGAAATACATTCCTACACTAATAGATAAAAACATAAAAACATAAAATATTCGTTCTTTCCAATTGGCGTATCGAATGTTATTTTCATTTCCAAATATTTTTTTAGAAACAGAAACAGAATACCAAGTAAATAACCCTAAAAATCCAAAAACAACATAAACTAAATTTTCAATCACATCTCCATATAATTTAGCAGTAAAAGAAAATATTGTTAAAGTAAGGATATTAAGCAAATAAAAAATCCAATTTTCTTTTCTCTTAAACAAAATTAAAATACTCTGTATAAGACCACAACAAGCAGAAAATATCTCTAACATTTTCTATTCTCCTTTACATCCAATTTACTAGGTACAGCTTCTGGATAGGAAGAAAGAAACCCTTTCGCTACTTGTTCAATAAAACTTTCGACTTTACTTTGATCAAAAACATACAAGGAATTATCTTCAACCTGATAAGATTCTCCAATATAAGCGGCTGTTTTGGAAACTACACTAGTAACATTCTGATAATCCACTTCATAAATACCAGGATTAACAAAAGTAGTATCATGATTTTCTAATAATTTTTCCGCATCAAAACAAGTACCATATTTTTCTAACAATAACTTATTCATAACTGTATAATCATGATAAATACTAACACTACTGTCATGACTCCAAAAATCTTCTACCGGAGAAACTTCTCCACTCTTTTTCACTTGCATAGAAACTAAATCTGCAATATATTTTGTCTCATTTCCATCCTTATCTAAACAGACAAAAGTATCACGAAACAAATCATTAAAAAACATTTTATCTACATACAAATGATATAAATAACCAAGAGCAGTATAATCCTTTGTAATAAGATCTTGATACTTCTCGATAAAAGAAGAAAGATTAGGTGCCTGAATACAAAGTTTATAATCATCTTCATCTCGAAAATGAGTACTTTTCTTTTCTTCTTGCACTTCATCTCTTAACTTCTTCTTAAAAGCTCTTTGTTCTTCCAGACTTAAGTTTTCTGGAAGTTGTTTTCTTATTCTAGAAGAATCAACAATTAAGTTTCCTAGTAAAAATTGTTTTTTTTCTGTATCTGATAACACTACCCCCTCTTTTTCTAGTTCATTTAAGAACGCTTCACCAGAAATATGGTGAATAACAAAAGATGCCATAAAACTCTCCTTTCTTCTTTCACATCTAACAACTTGTATTATAAAAGGGTTTGTAATATAATAAAAATACTTTTTATTCATACCAGAAATAACAAATTGTTATAACTGAGGGGGGCAAAACATATGAATGTAAATTATGAATTATATAAAACTTTTTATAGCGTTGCAAAAAACAAAAACATTACAAAAGCAGCTCATGAGTTAATGATTAGTCAACCAGCCGTAAGTAAATCAATAAAAACATTAGAAGACCAAGTAGGATGTACTCTATTCATCAGAAACAAATATGGAGTTAGTCTAACAGAAGAAGGAGAAACTTTTTATAAAAATATAAAACCAGCAATAGAAATGATAGAACATGCCGAAGAAACTCTTCAAGAAACACTAAACCTAGACTATGGAACTTTATCAATTGGAGTAAGTAACACTCTAACAAGAAAATATCTTCTTCCATATATAAAAAAATTTCATGAACAATACCCAAGAATAAAAATAAAAATCTCTACAAGTCCTACCTTTGAATTAATTACCCAGGCAAGAAATGGACTAATCGATTTTATTATTTTAAATCTACCCTATCAATTACCTTCAGATTTTAAAGAAACAAAACTAAAAGAAGTTAACGACTGCTTTATCGCAAGCAAAGATTGGAAAGAATTAAAAGGAAAAACAATACCTTTAAAAGAAATGAATAACTATCCATTAATACTAATAGCAAAAGGATCAAATACAAGAATATTTTTAGACGACTTCTGTGAAAAAAACAATATCATGTTATCTCCGGAAATGGAATTAGCGAGTCATTCCTTAGTAACCGCATTTACCAAAATAGGATTAGGAATTGGCTATGCAACCAAGGAATTTTTAAAAAAAGATTTAAAAGAACAAACGCTTTTTGAAATAAAAACAACTCCAACTATCCCACCAAGACAAATTGGAGCCACTTATTTAAAACAAAAACAATTAAAAAAAGCATCTCTTACCTTTTTAAATTTATTAAAAGAAATCGAAGAAGAATAATCTTCTTTTTTTCATAAAAAAAAGAGCTTACGCTCTTGATACATATTTACCATCACTAGTAGATATAATAATTTTTTCTCCTTCTTCAATAAATAAAGGAACACGTACGGTATAACCAGTTTCCACTTCTGCATCTTTTAATGCATTATTAGTAGTATTACCTTTTACAGCTGCTTCAGTACGAGTAACAGTAAGTTCTACTTTATCAGGTAAATCAATACCTAATACTTCCCCTTCAAACATAGTAATATATACTTCTAAGTTTTCTTTAAGGAATTTAGCATTATCAGAAACAATATCTTTAGATAATTCTAATTGCTCATAAGTATCCATATTCATGAAATAATAAACATCACTCATCGTATATAAATATTGCATTAATTGCTTATCAATATGAGCAGTAGCAACTTTTATTCCTGCATTAAATGTTTTTTCAATAATAGCACCCGTTCTTAAATTTTTAAGTTTTGCTTTTACAATAGCAGCACCTTTTCCAGGTTTTACATGTTGAGTATCCATAACCACATAAATGGCACCTTCAACCTCAATAGTAATACCGTTCTTTAAATCATTTGTACTAATCATTAAACTCAACTCCCTATATAAAATTAAAAATAAGTAATAAACTTATTTTATTTCTTTTCCTTATGTGTAGTATGTTTTCTACAATTTGGACAATACTTACTAATTTCAAGACGTTCCGTAGTATTTTGTACATTTCTAGGTACTCTATAGTTTTCTCTTTTACACTCAGTACAAACAAGAGTCTTCATTTGTCTTTTTCCTTCTTTAGCCATTTTTATCCCTCCTTACACGCCTATAGGTATTATATCAGAAAATAAAGAAAAAGCAAAAGTTTTTTTTAAAATCAAACACTTTTTCTAACATTATTTATCTTTTTTACATATGGATTACCAAAAACTGGAGCTTTTTCTACTTTTTTATCACTATTTTCTAACCCTAAAATAGGAAAAATATCTTCCTGTAAAGCTTGTCTGGTGACAGCTGTCATAACATTACTCTTAGTAGTTGGAATATTTTTTTCTTCTAAAATAGAAAAAACTCGATCAAAATCATCAAATCTTACAGGAACAGTAACCCCTCCTCGAACAACCAATAATAAAGGACGACCTTTATAATATTGGCGGTCAACAATTCTAGAAGTAACAGGTTCAGGAAATTGTTTTAAATATTTCAATAAATCTTTATAATAAGGAACCTTCTCTCGAGATGACATATTTCGTAAATAATGATATAAATCCCTAGGAGAAGAATTAGAAATAGAATAAAAATCCAGTTCTGTAAAAGGAATCGAACGCTTATCCGTTGGAATACCATTTTTTAAATAATGACCAATCGAAGTAAGCAATAAATAGATATCATCCGACCAATCACGATCTCCCATAACAAAATCCCCTTTCGAAAAGTACGTATATTATAACAGAAAAACTAAAAAAAAGCAAAATAATACATATCTTGCTTTAAGAATAATACAACTCAAAAAATTTATTCGTAACTTCCTTAGTAATATGCAAAGTCACTAAACTTGCATAATCAATACTAGAATTAGGATGCGAAGAATTTGGAGAAGTAACCACGATACTCATCACTGGATCATTCGCAGGAGCATACCCCACAAAAGAAGAAGTAATTGTTTCCGTATCAATAATTCCATTGTTATCATTATCAACAAAACTCTGAGAAGTTCCCGTTTTACCAGCAGCATCCCATTTATCGTCAATATAACCACGACCATATCCGCCATTAGAATGCATAACTGCATAAAAACCTTCTTTAACACGTGCCATATACTCCGGTTTCGTATCAATCGTATTTAAAACCTGGCGTTCTACGGTTAAAATTGTCTTTCCTAACGAAGAATCATCCGTAGAAGCATGAACTTCTTTCAATAAATGCGGAGTAAGCCTACTACCATTATTAGCTATCGTAGTAACATATTGCGAAAGTTGAAGTGGTGTATAAGATTCATATTGTCCCATAACAAAATCTAACAAATTACCAGAGCTAGTATCTTGTTTAGCACCATAACCATCATCTTCTCCAGGCAAATCAATACCAGTTTCAACACCCAATCCAAAAGAATGATACATATCACGATAAGTATCAAAGGCCTTTTGATTAAAATTAAGCTTCATACCACGAGAATATTCTTGTCCATTAACCCGAATAGCGGCTTTAAACTGATAAACATTACTACTCTTAGCTAAAGCAGTAATATCATTAATCGTTCCAAGATTATTAACCGAAGAACATTTCTCAGGTGCTCCAGCAATCTTAACACACTCATCAACCATGTATTCTCCTATTTTTACCGCTCCAGTATTATAACCAACAAGCATAGAAGCCCCTTTAACAACAGATCCTGGAGTAATAGGAAGAGTAAAAATACTAATCGTATTATCCACCACTTTATCTCCAACAATCTGTTTAGAAGCCATAGCTAATATCTCTCCAGTATCAGGATCTTGAATCACAACACTAGAATGATCGTAATATTCAGTATTAGGTTCTTTCTTTGCTTTCAACACTTGTTCTGTCAATATTCTCTCAACCTCTTGTTGTAGTTCAATATCAATAGATAAAACAATATCATTTCCCCGTTTTCCCTCTTTTACAAGTTTCAACTCATGGGAATTCACAACCTGATACTCTGCTTTTTCTCCATGCAAATACTCTTCATATTCTTTTTCAATATAACTAAGACCAACCCGGTCATTTAAAGCATACCCCTTCTTTAAATACTCACTCTTCTCTTCCGCTGGCAATCCCTGCGTAGTCGTAGAAACCGTTCCTAAAATACTCTTAAAAGTATCTCCATAAGGATACACTCTCTCCCAGTCTAACTTGGTATTAAAACCAGCAAGTTCACTATTATGTTCCGCAATATATGCATATTCTTGATCCGTTGCCTCTTCTTTAATAATCTTCTCATCATAAGTATATCCACGATTCATAAGATAATATAAATAAGCCGCCTTTAAATCTTTCTCCATAAACTTATTTAACTCTTCTTCCGTAATACGCTCAATTTTTAACTCTTCCAAATCCGTAGTACTAATCTCACCCGTAGTTACTTTTTCTTTTTCCTTTTTGGTTACTTTTTTATTACATAACTCTGGATATTTAGCCAAGTAAAACTCTCTTTTTGCTCGATCCGTTAATTTCGTATAAGAAAGTTCCAAATGTGGAGACACTTCATAAGCAAGTTCAATCATATCACTAGTACTAACATTCTTTTCTTTTTCATAAGTAATACTTTTAATTGCCTTATTATCAACAATAATTTTATAATTTCTATCATAAATTCTTCCCCTTGGAGTACTAGTCCCCTCTACTTTCGTATAAGAAAGTTCTTTTAACTGCTTCTTATAATCCGAATTTTTAACAATCATAACAGAATACAATTTAATACCAACAACCCCAAATAAAATAAGAAGAACAACTAAAAAAACAAGAAATCTTTTCGATATAATTTGATTATAATTAACTATTTTCTCTTTTTTATTTAAATTTAGTCTCTTCAAAAGTCATCCCTCTTTTCCATTACTATATATTCTACCACATTTTTATGAACTTATTTCATATATTTTTAATGAGGTGAATTATGTATAAAGAATTAATAAAAAAATGGATTCCAAATCTAACGAAAGAAAATATAATAGACTATGCCAAAAAAATAAATATTTCTCTATCAGATTCAGATGCAAATACATTATATCAATTTATTATGAAAAATTATAGCGAAATTTTGGAGGGAAATGAAACAAGTTTTAAAGAATTAAAACAAAAAATAAATCCTAACTTATATCAACAATTATTAAAACTATACGAACAAAACAAAGCAAAATATTTATAAAAAGATTGCACGAATAAAACAAGAATACTATAATAAAAAAAAGGAGAAAAGAGTATGGCAGAAGATTTCATGCTATTTGCAATAAGAGCAAAAAATACAATAAAAAAATTCGGTAATCTAATAGAGTCAAATAAAATATTGGAATTAGACGAAGAAGAACTAGAAAACAAATTGTTAGTTATAACTACATTAAATAACAATGAACAATATTTAACAGAAGAAGAAAAAGAAGTATTAAAAAAAGCAAATGCATTCGCAGCTAATTTAAATAAAAAATGTAAAGAAAAACCTTTAACACAAGAAGAACAAAAAGTCTTAAAAATACTACTAGCAAACACTATTCTTTATGGTAATAAAACAGTAGATAAGGATGCATTAGCAATACTTATTAATAACTATATCTCATCACAAGAAACCTTCTCTACTACTGATTTATTATTATATACACAACATGTATTTAACTATTTAAACGAAAACCAAGGAAATAATACAAAATTAAAATTTACATATACAAATGCAAATGCAATAATGGAAGCAGAAAAAACACCAGATAATGAGAATATAATTAAAATAAACGAATCAATTTTTGAAGACAAAAAGAAAGTAAATGAAAAGCAATTCCATGAACTATTAATGGCAATAACATTTGGACTATTACATGAAAGTTTTCATATACGAGAATTTGAATATCTAAAAAGAGCAGAAAATATAGAACAAGAAGAGTTATTTAATGACATTTTAATTGCTACAAACAAAGAAGAATATGATAAACATCACGACTCATTATTATTAGAAAGAAAAGCCAATGAATACGCAATCAATAATCTACCATACGTACTACAAGGAATAGTTCCAGAAGAAGAAATAACTTCCTATCAAAACAAATTAAAAAAAACAATAAAAATAACACCTTCAAAAGAATATACAGAAAAAAAAGAAAAACTAGTACAAGATGCCAAAGAATTACTAACTCCAGAAGGGGTAGAAATATTAAGAGAAAATTATAAAAAATAAAAAAACAAGCAAAAAAGCTTGTTTCTTTTTTATAATTTTATAGAATTCTAATTTTAGCATTAGGACAATACTCTTTTAAAAACTTCTTACATTCCGTTTTTGAATTAGAATAAATAATATAAACTTTTCTATTCTTTGTTTTCAAAGCCGCTGACATCTCACCAATATCAATCTGATAGACATCCATCCTACGAATAGCGCCAATAAGATGTAACTTAGGAGCAATTGCTTCATTAGACACAATAACATCATGATTTTCAAAAATAGTATTAGTATATAAATCTTTTACCAAATCAATAATTTCTGGATGTTTTTTTATTACAAAATTACGTTCAATTTTAGAGTTTCTAATTCCAATATAAATAAATGACAAACCAAACAAAGTCAGAAAAGAAAAAACAAATACTAAGATAATAATTCGATAATCAAAACTTCCACCATAATAGAAATACATGATAAAAATAAACAGAAAAAAGCATCCAATAAGCATAAGGGGGATTCCTATAATCTTTATAGCAAGATAATCGGCTTTGAGTTGCTTCGCTAATAACTCCATCCCCGTCTTCTTATCAGAATTATCTGTTTTAATATTTTTAATTCCCTTTTTAACACCTCTGGGAACCATAGCTTTCATTAAACTTGACCGTACAAATATATGAAACATATAAAATATCCACTCCTATTTTTTATTTTAAAGACTAAAAATAATACTTAAACCTGATTTCTTATTTTTTCTATTAACTGAGAATCAAACTTTTTATTCTTAATCATTTCAATTTCATATTTATAAGGAGCAAATTCTCTATCAACATAAGGAGTTTCTAATATTTTAGGAACATTCTCTAGTCTTTCGTTATAAATAATGGAAATTAAGTTATCAAATCCTATCGTTCCAAAACCAAAGTTCTCATGACGATCCTTATGAGCTCCTAAATCATTCTTACTGTCATTCACATGAACACAACCAATCTTTGAAATACCAATCAAAGAATCAAACTGTTCTAAGAAAGAATCAAACTTACTCATATCATAACCAGCATCATTCAAATGACAAGTATCAAGGCAAACGCCAATATGTTCTTTATCATCGACAAGATCAATAATACGCTTAATCTCCTCCAAAGAAGAACCAACTTCTGTTCCTTTACCAGCCATCGTTTCAAGTAAAATAGTAACCGGATGTGTACCTAAAATCATATTAAGTCCTTTCGCAATATTAGAAATAGCCGTATCTACACCAAGACCAACATGACTACCTGGATGAAGAACCAAATAACGAATTCCTAACAGTTCACATCGTTCCAATTCCTCTTGTAGAAAACGAACCGAAAACATAAATTTATCCGGATCCTTATCATTCGCAAGATTTACAATATAAGGAGCATGAACAACCACTTTCGAATAATCCAGTCCCTTCTCTTTCATTAAATTCATTGCTTCTAACGTAAACCCATCCATAATAGGATAACGATTCGTATTCTGAGGAGCCCCAGTATAAAACATAAAGGTATTCGCTCCATAACTGAAAGCTTCTTCTAAACTTCCAAGAAGCTGACTATCTTTTTTAAATCCAACATGACTACCTAGTAATAACATATATACCTCCCTATCCAGTATATCAAAAATAAAAGCAAAGAAAAAGACTTCTTTCGAAGTCTTATATAATTATTGTTCTACACAGTGATATACTGATCCAGCAACTTTTGCAGGCAATGTTGGATAAGAAGCTCCACTAGTTTCAATAGTACCACGTACAATACTATCAACGTTAGTATCAGCACTCATACCATGTTCTCCATCAGTTAAAAATGCACTAAATGTAGTCTTTGTTTGTCCAGGAATTGGAGTCCCTGCAGCATTTGTTTTAGTTTCAACTGATACGTGAACATATCCCTTAATATCACGGCTACCCCAAGATGACTTACCACCTTGATCGATGATATTATTTTTGTTTGTTTTAGAATCAACTTCGATATAGTAATCTCCATTACCTACAGCCCCACTAACAACACCTTCTGCACCACCAACATCACTATCTTTACATAATAAACTGTCAGATGCCCACATATTTCTTACTGCATTAACATATTCTTTTGAAGTAGAAATAAATGTATCCTTTCTTGAGTTCTCAATATAACGAGTCATTGCTGGAATAGCTACCATCATTAAGATACCCATGATAACGATAACCGCTAACAACTCAATTAGGGTAAACCCATTTTTGTTTAATTTTTTCATTTTATTCTTCCTCTCTTTCTATTTTACAAATCAATCATACTATGAAAATTTTTAAAAAGCAATACTGAAAAAAATATTTTTACACAAGCTTGACAACCTATCTGACAACTAAAAAATTAAGACGAAATATTATAGTATCCATCCCTTCCTCCAGGACAATAAGTAGCCATACCACTAACGTTATTTGGACTAGTAGAAATACTATTTTTAACTAAATTTTTAGCTTCTTCCCCATACAAATCTCCATAACTTTTAATAGGAATTCCACGAGTACCTCCACCTTTTTCTAAGTTTTCAACAATTTGAACATAATACACATATTCATTCTTTCCACCAGAAACACCAGCATTTTTTATAATGACAAAAGATTTCTCTTTATCATATGCCCCGTTGTTAGGAGCATTTTCAAGTTCAGAATTATCTAGATAACCTAAAGTCATAACAATACAATGTCCACCCTTATCTGGTCTTTTAACAGAAGTATTATCACTTCGAAACTTATACTCAGCTAAAGAAATTAATTTTTTAGCATCCTCCACATAAGCATTCGCCCTACTATTATTTAGTATTCCCATAACATTAGGAACTGCAATTACCATAATTGCCGCCAAAATTACCATAGCAGCAAGTAGTTCTACTAAAGTAAAACCATTTTTATTTAACTTCATTTATCATCACCTTATCATCATTATAACACAAAGAAAAAATTATTTTAAAATTTTTTTCATATTTTTTACTTCATTCATAGTGGTTGCTGTTTCCAAGTCTTTATTAAATAAATAATCATAACGAAATAAAGAAAATCCTTCATATTGTTTTAAGTTTCTTGTAAGAAGTATTTCTCTCATAATAATATCATCATTTAATATCCATTCTTCCTTCCCACTTCTCGCAAAGTTATCAACCGCTCCTACTTTATAAAAAGCAAGTACTGGAAGTAATTCTACCTTAGAAGCTAACTTTTCCCACTCTTCTAATACCGAAACAAAAGCTTGTGTTTCATTATAAAAACCATAATAAATCTGTGGCATCAAATAATCGACATATCCAGTACTACTTCCCCACTTTTTTACATCGGCAAAATGTTTTTGATAGTTATTTTCAATATTTCCATCAGGAGAAACCGCAAACAAAGTATCATTTTCATGACAAACCTGATAAACTCTTTGAACTAAGTCACTTACATGATTCCTTCGAAACTCTTCTAAACTAACCTCCGGATGTTTCTGTTGATACTTTTGATAATCCTCCATATCAATTTCTAAATTTGGATAAAAATAATCATCAAACAACACCCCATCCACCTCATAATTTTGTACCAACTCCAAAACACCATCTACAATAAGATCTTTTACTTCTTCCTTAGCAGGATTATAAAAAACTCCTTGATTAATATCAACAACATCACTTCCAAGATAAGAAAAAGATGGATTATCTTTCGAAATATCACTAGTATCTTCATCTCCCCGAATACGATAAGGATTAATCCAAGCATATAGTTCTATTTGATTTTGATGGGCATAATTCAAAAAAATTTTTAAAACATCATACCCAGGAGAAACTCCTTCCCTCTCACTAATAGTAGAACTCCAAGGAAAAATAGAAGAATCATAAATAGCATCACTAAAAGTACGAACCTGTAACAAAATCATATTAAAGCCCAACTCATCAATATTAGATACCATCTTCTTTATTTCTTGGTTAGCTTCCTTTTTACTTTTTCCCTTTAAATAACTTGAAAGTTCAATATAACTAACAAAAACTCCCCTCTTTTCTTGTTTCTTTTCTGGCAATACCATACTTTTTTCTTCAGAAAAGAAAAAAAGAAAAAGGAAAAAGAAAACTCCAAGCATAATCCAATACTTTTTTTTCATAACATCACCAACAACAAAATAGCACAAAAAAAAGAAGCAAATTGTCATTTTATTGCCTCTTTACGAATTAAGAATAACTTCTTTTTCTGATAAAAACCATAAAATACATCTTCTAATTGATAATTTTCTCTAGATAACGCCTCCATTAACCATGGCATATCTTTTCCAATCTGAAACAATACATCTTTTTGTACTTTCCCATCAATAATAACTGGTAATGGATAAACACGATTCTTATCTTCTGCTTTTCGAAAAACAGATAACTTTCCACTAGTTTCCAAAATAGCATAATCCACTTCTTCTAAAGATTTAATTCCTCGATTACGAAGTTGTACTAATAAATCATCCAAATTATATCTTTGCTTTAACATTTCTTTAAAATTAACTTTACCACGTTCAATAATCATAGAAGGATCCCCATCTAAAATACTACGAACCTTACTACTTTTTAAAGAAATACGAGAAACCACTAATTGAACAATAACCAAAGCAAGAATAGGAACAACAGATAAAAAGATATTCTGTTTATAATTATCAATCGATATCGCCGCAAGTTCCGCAATAAAGATAGAAACAATCAAATCCATAATAGAAAGTTCCCCTACTTCTCTTTTACCCATAATACGATAAATTACCGTAATCAAAAGATAAAAAAACAAAGTTTTCCATAAAACTGTAAAATAACTCATGATATCACCTAATATTAGTTTAAATCATTTCATATTTTTTATACAAAAACATAACATTAAGTGAGGTGTTTTATGACAAAAATAAAAAAATATGGATTACACTTTCTATATACATTAATTGCATTTTTACTTTGTTATCTAATTTTAACAACCCTATATCACTTTAATATAATTTCTAGTAATATTTATCAAGTATTAAAACTAATAATCTTATTAGGAAATGTTTTAATAAGTGGTATCATTCTTGGTAAAAAAGCAACCAGCAAAGGATATTTAGAAGGAATAAAACTAGGCGTATTTATTATAGTATTATTTTTTATCATAACCTTAATAACAGGACAAGACTTAAAAATAAAACTACTTTTATATGATAGTATTATTATGATTACCGCTATCTTAGGTGGGATGATAGGAATTAATAAAAAATAAAACTACTAAATCAATTAGTAGTTCTTTTTCAATGGATTATCGTCTTCTAAAAGAGTGACTTTTTTGATATATAGTAGCCTTTTGTCCAGGACAAACACTATCAACCATAGAATTATAAACTTTATCTGTATATCCCCAACGATCTATTGGGATTTCAATATCCGGTGGCGAAACATTCCCATACTTTTTCAATTTAGCAACAGGAAGGATTGGCTCCACAATAGGTGTATCATCAAAATAATCACGTAAATTAGGAATATTCATCTGAAAAAAATCATTTTGGATATGAAAGATATCTCCATTACGAAAGACCTTTCCAAGCGGAACAATTCCATGCAAAAATTGCAAGGAGTTTGTCTTTTCCCCATCAATACCCTCTTCTATACTTAGTAATCCAGGATTAGAAGGCAAAACTTTAATATGATCAATGATAGCTCCATCAAAACAAGCACCTGTAGAATCCTGTAAAAAAGAAATTTTTTGATCGTAAGGCAATCTATCAAAATCTTGCTGATAAACAACAGAAATCTCTTTTCCATCACAAGTAGGATAAGTTTTTGATGACATCTTTAGCATATTAGATGATTGTTTCTTCTTAGAAGATGATTTTCTAGCAGGAACAAAATCAGGATCTAATTCTATAAAAGAACTACAACCAGAACTTACCGCATAAGTACCAAATCGTTCTACATAATTATAAGCACCACAAAGACCTACAACATATAAAGCATCATATCTAGCATACCCTTTATAACTCTTTTTGGATGGTAAATCCATACCCTTCACAATAGTAACTGCAACACAATCATAATGATTCCAAAGATCATCTTGATGACATTGATGCCAAGTAGTAATCGCATTATCCTTTTCATAAGCAGCAATCCTATCCTCTTCATCAAAATAAACTTTTTCATTTCCCTTTGAAACAACAACATATCGATTTTCTAATTTCTTCTTAAAATTGTTATATGTTAACATAAATTTCCCACTTTCCTAGTGCTTTATATAATAACATAAAAGCGAAAAATTACAATATATATTTTTACAAAATGTAATGACAAAGAAAAAAATCTATATTACAATAATATCGAGGTGATAATATGCCAAAATGGGCAAAAATTTTAATTGGGATAGTTGTTATTACAATCATTGTTATAGCAGGGTTCTTAATCTATAGAAATACGGCATACATCAGTCAAGAAGAAGCCAAAGAAACTCTTGCAAAACACATCCAAGTAGAAGAAAATGACATTCATTTTGAAAACGTAGATTTAGAAATGGATAATCATCAATACGAAATAGACTTCTACTACAACAACCAAGAATATGAAGCAAAAATAGATGCAAAAGAAGGAAAAGTAATCTATACTGATTTTAGAACCAAGGAACAAAGTGATAACAATACAACTAATAACACAACAAATAACGAAAATAACAACCAAACCGATAACACAAAAGAAATTACTTTAGAAGAAGCAAAAGAAATTGCTTTAAAACACGCAAACTTAAAAGAAGAAAATTTAACATTAATAAAAGAACAAGAAGATACAGATGATGGTATTGCTATTTATGATATTGAATGGCGCGATGCAACTTATGAATACGACTTTGAAATATCAACATCAGGAGAAGTTCTACAATATGATAAAGATAAAATAAATGATTAAAAAAAGACTTCAGAAAAAATCTGAAGTTTTTATTTGTCCAAATGACTAGTAACATAAATCGTTGGATATTTCACATGAAAAGAACGATGTCTTACCAATTCTCTTTTTATATTTTCTTCTAATCTCGTTACTTGTCGTAAAGTAAGTCTAGAATCCATTTCTACAATCAATTGAATTTTATAATAATTCCCATAACGAATCAAATATATATTAACCTTTTCTACTCCCGGAATATTTAAAAGAAACTCTTCAATCTCTTTACTAAGTTTAGAATCCACTTCAACTTTCCCAATTAAATTCATAGAATTATCAACTAAAATAGCAATTGCTGTCTTTAAAACAATAAGACCTATGAAAACTCCAACAACAAGATCCACATATCGAAACAAAACAATCGTATCCGAAAATTGTAATAAAATAACTGCAACTACAACACCACAAGAAGCATACATATCCATTTTAGATTCTTCAAAAGAAGTGATTAATAATTGACTATTAATTCTTTTCCCAACCGTATACAAAAAGACCAAAACAACACCTTTGATAACAAAACAAATAAGAAGTAACCATAATACAGTAAGAGAAGGAATATGCCAACGACTTCGAATTCCATTATAAATAATAAAGATTCCTAGTAAAAACAAAAGAACACCAACAAATAAATTCGTAAGATATTCTACTTTTCCAAAACCAAAAGGATGACTTTTCGTTGGTTGTTTTTTAGAAAACTTAGCTCCAAGAAAAGAAACAATATCAGTAACAAAATCACTAAATGTTTGAAGTCCATCCGCAAAAAGAGAAGAAAACCGAAAAACATAACCTCCAATAATCTTAAAAACCGCAATAATAAAATTAGAAACCATACTAAATATCAAAACACTTGTTTCTTTTCCCATAAAACACTACTCCCTTTCTAAATCATTCGTTATATAAATCGTTGGATACTTCACATGAAAAGATCGATGTCTTACCAACTCTTGTTTTAATTTATGTTCCAAATTCATAATTTGCCGAAAACTAAGTCCTTTATCCACCTCTACAACTACTTGAATTTTATAGTAATTTCCATACTTAATCAAAGTAACTTTAGCATCCTCCACCCCGTGAATTTGTCGAATAAATTCCAAAATATTTTCAGTTAACAAAGAATCCACTTCTGCTTCTCCTAACAAACACAACGAATTATCAACAAGAATATGAAATGCCATATGAAATATCATAAGACCGATAAGAATAGCTCCCAAAACATCCGCATATTCTAAAAACGGATATCGATAAGAAAACTTTAATAACAAAACGACCAAAAATACGATAATAGTCGAATACAAATCCGCCTTTGCTTCTTTAAAAGAAGTAAGTAAAACCTGACTATGATTTTTTTTCATAGTATAAGATAAAAAAAGTAACACAATAAGTTTTAAGAAAAAAACAGTAAGCAGTAAAAAGAAAACCGCATTACTAGGAACATGAACTTCTCCTAAAAAACCATCAATAATAATATAAATAGATAAAATAACAAGAAGCATTCCAACAAACAAATTAGTAAGATACTCAACTTTTCCAAAACCAAAGGGATGAGCCTTCGTAGGTCTTTTCTTTGAAAGTTTTACCCCAACAAAAGAAACGATATCTGTAATAAAGTCACTAAGAGTATGCAAACCATCTGCAAACAAAGAACCTAATTGAAAAAACACCCCTCCAAAAAGTTTAATAATTGAAATAATAAAATTATAAATCATACTAAACGCTAAAGCTTTTAACTCTCTCGTCATAGAATCTACTCCTATCCTATTAAGGATTATAACACAAAAGAAAAAAAACTCTAATAAGTTTTAGAGTTTTTTTCCTTTTGTTATACATTTAGATAGTACATATTCCCCGTCTTCATTAAGTGTTTTTATACCATGATAATAATCATAACCTAATTTTTTATAAAACTCACACCCATAAATTGAAGCAGGAATTAATAATTCCGTAGCTTGTTTTTCTGACGCATATTCTTCAATTTTTTGAATTAACATTTTCCCAATTCCTTGATGTTGATTTTCTAAACTAGTAAAAACTGTTAATATTATATATTTATTTTCCCTATGTTCAATTTTAACCCCATACATATCTTTAATTCTATCAATACTTGCAGTCCCCACAACTTTTCCCTCTTTTAAAGCAACAAAACATTTAACTCTATTAGGAAAATTTTTCTTTATCTCATCTTCTGTAAAATGTCTTGCTATTTTATCAATTGCTTCTTTCCCATAATCTTTAATATTAATCGTATATAAATTACTTAATATAATTTCAGACATTTCCTTTGCATATTTTTCTTCATATCCCATTATTTGTATTTCTTCATTATTGGACACCAAAATCATCTCCATCTTATCTAGATTTAAATCAAAACCTTTCTTACGCCTAATTATATTATATATTTTAACTTAAATTAAAGAAAAAAAGAAGAAAATTATTTATTATTTATTTCTTCTTTTATCATCTTAATTTCTCTTCTCGTTAAAAACTTCTTCCATCGATAATTTTTAGGCAAAATTTGAAGTAATATTTCTCTAGATTTTAATTCTCTCTTATAATATTCTTCAAACAAGCTTCCTTTTTTCTTTAATAAAACTGGTCCAAAGAAATAATCTTTTTTAGTATATTTTCTCTTTCCTTTCGAAAAAACAAGTATCTGATAGATAAACTTTCCTTCTTTAACTAATTCCTCATTCGAAAGATAAAAATGATGTTTACAAAGAAACTTTTTAACATCTATCTGATAATTATTAGGACTAAGAATAATGGTATCTACTTTTTTTAATACTTCGAAATGATTCTTAAAAATACCAATCATTCCTCTTCCACCCATACCAGAAATAATAATGGTATCAACATCATCACTATAAGTATCTAACCCATCTCCTAAGCGACACTCAATCTTATCTTCTAAATGATATTTTTTTATATTTTCTCTTGCTTGATTTAATGGTCCTTCTTTAACATCACTAGCAATCGCGTGAATATTATCATTTCTCTCTACCAAATAAATATCTAAAAAAGCATGGTCACATCCAACATCTAAACAAAAGGAATTAGCTTCCACTAAATCCCCTATTTTCTTTAAGCGCTGATTAATTTTCATTAATCCGTTAAAAAGTCCTTTAATTTTCTAGAACGAGATGGATGTCTTAATTTACGTAAAGCTTTCGCTTCAATTTGACGAATTCTTTCACGTGTAACTCCGAAGATTTGACCAACTTCTTCTAGCGTACGACATTGTCCATCATCAAGTCCAAAGCGTAAACGTAATACTTTTTCTTCACGATCAGTAAGCGTTCCTAAAACCCCTTGAAGTTCTTCTTTTAACATTTCAATCGTTGCATATTCCTCTGGCCCCATAGTTCTCTCATCTTTAATAAAGTCCCCTAAGTGAGAATCATCTTCTTCACCAATTGGAGTTTCTAAGGAAACTGGATCTTGAGAAATTTTATAAACTTCACGAACCTTTTCAATAGAAATACCTAACTTTTTAGCAATTTCTTCATCCGTAGGTTCACGATTTAAATCTTGTGTTAATTGACGTTGTACACGAGCAAGTTTATTAATGGTTTCTACCATATGTACTGGTACACGAATCGTTCTTGCTTGATCGGCAATCGCACGAGTAATTGCTTGACGAATCCACCAAGTTGCATAAGTAGAAAATTTATAACCCTTTGTTGGATCAAACTTATCAACAGCTTTCATAAGACCGATATTACCTTCTTGAATTAAATCCAAAAATAACATTCCTCGTCCAACATATCTTTTAGCGATACTAACAACCAAACGTAAATTGGATTCTGCAAGCATTCTCTTTGCCTCTTCATCCCCTTCTTCTGCACGTTTTGCATACTCAAACTCTTCATCGGAAGTAAGTAAGTTAATACGTCCAATCTCTTTTAAATACATACGTACAGGATCATTAATTTTAACATCTTTAGACAAAGTCAAATTTTCTACTGGTACATTCTCTGTAATTTCTTCCCCAGTAGCATCATCACTACCATCTTCAGAAACAATATCAATCTCTGATTCCATTAAGAAATTATACAACTCATCCAAAGTATCACTATCAATATCTAACCCTTTTAACTCTTCTGCCAATTGTTCATAAGTAATATAACCTTGTTTTTTACCTAACGCTAGTAATTTTTGTTTTCTCTCTTCAATTGTCTTAATTTCTCCAACCATTCTTATTTATCTCCTATCCGTAACTTCCGAATCTTCTCTGCAATTTCTGCCTGAACTACAGGATCCACTTCTTTTTTTAATGAATTTGTAAGTCTTTTAATCTCTTGAGTACGACTATATTCACGAACCACTCCAAAATATTCAAACAAATCATCTCGAGAAGTAGACTCCGAATAATTTCCAGCCAAAATTTCATTGAGAAAATTTACAATTTCTTCTTTATCTTGAACATAAGTATAAAAATCTGGAATATTGATATTTCCATACGTCGTATAATAATATACAATCTCACTTGCTAATAATCGACTCTCTTCATTAGGAAAGATAAATCTTTCTTTCTCAAATAAACTAATTACCCAGTCATTATTTAACATAAAGTAAAGTATTTGTTCCATCGCTTTTTCATACTTTGTTTTTTTCTTTGTCTTCTGATACGTAACTACTACAGGTGCCTCTTTTGGTTTTGGTTTTTCTAATTCACGAAAACGCATTTCCAGTGTATTATAACTCAAATCAAATTCTTTTGCAAGTTTTTTAAGTATAATTTCAATTCGAATGGGATCTTGTACTTTCGTAGTTTCCATTAAAACTTGATTAATATAATGGGCTGTTTCTTCATCACTTCGAAAATCAACTTTTTCCTTTAATTTTCGAAGTTTAAAATCATTAAAAGTAACAGCACTATCCAATAGATTTAAAAAGCTTTCTTTTCCATGATTCAAAATAAAACTATCGGGATCCTCTGGATTAGGAAGAACTACTACTTTGGCTTCAATCCCATGAGAAAGTAACATATCACCAATACTAAGAGTCGCATGTACTCCAGGATCATCTCCGTCCAAACATAAAATAACATTGTTAGAAAGTCGCTTAATTAACTCCAATTGTTCATTCGTAAGAGCCGTTCCCATTAAGGCTACCGTATTTCGTATACCAATCGTACTAGCCCGGATAACATCCATAAATCCTTCCATAAGAATAACCGACTTCTTTAACCTACACTCTTCTCTTGCAATATGATAATGATATAATAATTGTCCTTTTTTAAAAATTGGAGTTTCCTTCGTATTTAAATACTTATTTTGTCCATTATCTTTATAAATTCTTCCACTAAAACCAACAACTTTTCCTCCTAAGTCATACAAAGGAAACATAATACGATCAATATAGATATCTCTAGTATCACTAGATAATCCAATTCTATTTAAAACTCCCAAATCATACTTCTTACTAGTAAGTAATTTTGTTAAATCATCACTACTATCTAAAGATAATCCAATTTCAAATTCTTTAATAACCTTCTCATCAATTTTTCTAGCCGCCAAATAACTTCTTGCATCTTTTCCAATCTTAGATTGCAAATTATTTTGAAAGTATTTTAAAGAAAAGGAATAAGCTTCATAAAAAGAATCATACTTCGTATTCTTTCTGGCAATAGAAATACCAGAAACATTTACTCCAACCTTCTCTCCTAAATAACGTAAAGCTTCACGAAAATCTATATGTTCATAATTCATTAAAAAAGTAAAAACATTCCCCGTTGCATGACAAGAAAAACAAGTGTATATCTGCTTTTCACGAGAAACACACATCGAAGGATTAGAATCATCATGAAAAGGACAAACTCCAAAAAAATTCTTACCACGAGCAACTAAAGGAATTCTCTCACCAATGATATCAACAATATCACACTTACTTCTTATTTCATTAGCAAGTTCATTATTCATTGACACCACTCCTATAAAACATTACTAATTATATCACGAATTTTTAATTTTTTCCACTGTTTGTGAACTTTTTATTGTTCTTAATTGCATCGAATAGAAATCCTCAAAATTAGAAAAAGAAGAATTGATATCTTCTACCATAGAAAAATCAAACCGATCAGCAAATCCACAATCAATATTATGACAAATAGAGTCCTGTCTATTATCTAATTCGAAATTCACATCAAGACAATAATCTCGACAATAATCACTAAACCTAGCAACTTCTACATAATTATCCCTCGTAACAGAAGCAAATATTTCTTTTTGAAAAGAAAGAGCTCTTCTCGCATAATAAATCTTTTCCTTTAAAAATTGAATCTTTGCAAAAGCTGCCTCTGGTCGTAAAACATCCCCATCAAAAGGTGCCAACATAAAACTTTTAGCATAAGTACCACAACTTTTTACAAGTTGAATACAATCTTCGCGAATAGTCTCTTTCATTTCTTCGATATTCCAAGAAAGAACTTTTTCCGCATGTTCAAAATCATCAAAAGCATTATCAACGGAATTATCCCAGTTTTTATAATCCTCTTCCACATCCAAAGCAAACTTAAATAATTTCATCCAATCACCCAGTTAGTATTCTATACAATATCAAGAAAAAAAGCAATGAAAAAATAGTTTTATTTTCTATAACAGAAAACAAAACTATTTCCTTAAATCATATTTCGTCTTAAAAAAGTATCTACACGTTTATCAATATAAACATCAATTTCACACTTATCGACCATTTTAATAAATCCTAGACCAGAAACAACCAAATCTTCACCATATTTAACTTGATAAGTAGTTTTATTCAAATCTTTTAAATCCTCTTTATTAGTAGAATTTAATAATCTTTTTACTTTTAACCCATTTGCAACATACAAAGTAAAACTATTCTTCTCTCCTTCTACATAATCAATTCGTAAAAAATCTTCTATAATAATAGATTGATTTCGACGAATCTGATAAGTCCTTGGCTTTATTTCTTTCACAGGAGAAATCTTTTTTACCATTTTAGGGTCCACAATATTTAAAATAGAACCACTATCAACAAGTCCAGGAGTATCAATTAATGTTAAATAATCATTAATTTCAATCGTAATCGTATTTAATGTCGTAGATGGAAGTGGTGACATCGTAATTTCTTGTGTTTTATCCGAATAATTTTTAATTAACTTATTAATTAAACTACTCTTTCCAGCATTCGTATGCCCAACCGCATAAACTGTTTTACTAGTCTGATAATATTTAATTCTTTTAAGTAAATAATCAATATTATAATTCTTATTAACACTAACAACAATAATCTCTTCAAAATTTAAATTTAAATCTTTAAAGTAATTAATTAATTTTTCTTCTTTTACAGATTTAGGTAAAGCATCTTTCTTATTTAAAACTAAAATCATTTTATTAGGTATTGCTTTACGAATTTCTTCCATATCTTTATCAACATTTAATAAATCCGTAATATATAAAACTAAATCTTTCGTTTCCCCAACACTTTTTAAAATCGATAAATACTCTTCATTAGATTTTGCAATCATCTGATATTCACCATAATTTTTCATTCGAAAACATCTCTGACAAATATCATTTTCTAAACTAGTGGTATATCCTTCCTGTAAAATATTTTCATCTTGTAATAAAACACCACAACCCATACATTTCTTTTCACTAGTCATAATAACTACCTCTCCTAAATTCGCCTCTTTTTTCATATCTACGAACAATTTTATCTTCCCAGTAACGATTTAATCCTGTAATTTTCAAATCTTTCTTACCTAACGGATCTACCAAGATAGTCATAATATGAAATCGTTTACCTGCCAAAATATCTGTAACAATTTGATCTCCAATCATAACCATTTCTTTTTTCTTAACATGATAATTTTTTTGAATTTTACGAAGACCTCTAGTAGACGGTTTCATACACCAACTAACTCCCCCGACTCCTAAATCTTCCATATAGGGTTGAATACGTCTTTTATTATTATTAGAAGCAATAAATATCAAAAAATCCTTCTGCAAGTTTTTAATTAATTTTTTCGTATTTCTAGGACACTTCTCATGATCAATTAATCCCAAGGTATTATCTAAGTCGAAAACAAGGCATTTGATGCCTCTTTCCTTTAGCTTCTCATAATCGATTTCAAAAATATTCTTTCGATACATCGTTGGTTTAAAAATACCCATACTATCACCTAACAATCATTATACACGAATTCTTAAAAATAGTCTAATTATTTACCCTCTGCGTTACCATATCTGTATAAGGAGTAATCTTATCAAATGTATAACCATGTTCCTTTCCATATTTTATTATTTTACGTAAAGCATCTTTTGTTGTAACTTTTATATCATGCATTAATACCATATTTACTCTATCATGAGATAAACTCGACGTAACATTAGAAGCAATCTCATCTGCTGAAAATCTTCCCCCTTCTGCATCTCGTGAGTCAACATTCCAGTCATAATAACGATATCCACGGTTAACAACCTCTTTAGTTAAATAACTCATAATACCTGGACAATATTTTCGACTAATCGTATTACTAGAACCACCTGGAAACCGAATCAACATAGATTTCTCTCCCGTAAGTTTTTCAACACGATCCGAAACTTCTTTTAAATCATTAAAATAGTTCTCCTTCGAAGAATAAATTACAGAATAATCATGACTCGCAGTATGAAGTCCAATAGAATGTCCTTCTCGATAAGCACGTTTAATTAAATCATTAGGACCACTATTCGTAACAAAAAAAGTTGCTTTAACATTTTCTTCTTTTAAAATATTTAAAATAATATCCGTAGTACCACTTCTAGGACCATCATCAAAAGTCAAATAAATAACTCCTCTTTTCACCGGTTCCATAACAACTACTTTTTGAACTACTTTAGTAACATTTCCCGCCTGATCTTTCGCAATATACTGTCTTTGATATTCACCAACTTTACTAGTATCCACTTCTCCCTTCACAGTAACTTTTATATTTTTCTTACTACTACAATTATCCTCTACCTGATAAGTAGAATCCGAAAAATCGTCCCCCACCATCAACATCACAGTAGTAGGAGAATCCAAAGTTAATGTAGGTGCTTCTACATCTTTATAAAAAACACCTCTTTCCACAACGGTCTTATTTCCAAAAGAATCAAAAACAGTATACCGCATCTTTCCACCAATTTCTTTTACTTGAACTTTATCTGTAATATCTCCATCATAATTATCAAAAGCTACATAATCATCATACAAATATTTACTCTTAGGACAAATATATAACTTTTTCGAATGATTAACAAAAGTAATTTTAGGTTTTTTAGAATCAACAACTTTTACAATTCTAGTTTTCGTTTTTTGAAATCCATGATAAGAAACTTGGTAAGTAATAGGATACTCTCCTAACTTTGAAGAATTCACATTCCCTTGTACACGTACCTTCGAAGTAAGATCCTTTCCAAAATAACTAGACACAAACCCTGGTTCCTTATAATTATCTTTATACTCTATTTCAATAACACTTCCCCCATCTAATTGAATTCTAGGCAAAGCTAACATTTGAAAACAAGCCAAAAGACAAAATCCCAAAACAAAAAACATCGTACATATAATAATCTTATGGAAACGATAAGCAGAAGTCCTTTTCTTTTCTAAAGGATTCATATCGGAATAAATTCCATAATATCGATGATAATTATTTCTATGATATTTTCTTCTCTTCATTCTACCACTCTCGCTATCACAATTATACCTTATTTAAGAAAAACTGTCTATTTATATTGTATATGAATTATTCAATATCATACTGCTTATCTTTAATAAATTCTCTTAATATTTTAGTAAGAGCACGTTTTTCAATTCTAGAAACATAACTCCTTGAAATATGTAACTTTTTCGCAATCTCTTTTTGGGTTTCCTCCTCATTATCACCAAGACCATATCTTCGAATTAATATTTCTTTTTCTCTTGGCAATAATACTTTCATATATTTTTTTAATAGTAAAATATTATCTTTAATATTAATATCCTCAACAAAATCTGGTTTAGGAGATTTCAGTACATCTTGTATTGCTATCTCATTACCATCTTTATCAAACCCCACTGCTTCATTAATAGAAATATCTTTACTATATTTATTATTACTACGAAAATACATTAAAATTTCATTTTCAATACACCTGGCACAATAAGTAGTAATCTTAACTCCTTTATCATTAGAAAAACTATCCACCCCTTTAATAAGACCAATCGTACCAATACTAATTAAATCATCGGTATCATTCGGTTTTTGATCAAACTTTTTTACAATATGAGCAACAAGTCTTAAATTATGTTCAATTAACTGATTACGAGCATCCCTATCCCCTTGTTCCATCTTTAAAATACACGCTTCCTCTTCTTTAGCATTAAGTGGCTCTGGAAACACTTCATTTGAATAAGAACCTGTAAAACATAACAAATCTTTTAACATAGAAAACAATTGAAAAAACATATAATCACCTAAGTAATTATATGTTTTATTTTGTCGAATTATAAAGCTTTTTATTTTTTTACAGGTGGCTGTTTGCAAACCTCAGCAAGTTCACTTTTTATTCCTTGAATCTTAGACTGTAAGAAAGAAGTTCCAGAATCAATACCTTTTAATCTTTCTTCTGTATCATAAAGAGAAACCTCTAATTCTTCTAAATCTCCAAAATCCAAGATTCTTCTAGACAAATAAGGTTGATTTCTAAGTAAAACAATACTTCCACATACTGCTAGTCCAATCAAAGAAGAAATAGCAACATCAACGGTACCATAATTACCAATAAATTTAGGAAGCATACCAACAGTAAAAGCACAAGTCGCTACCAAAGTATCATTATGAAATTGTTCTTCCTTATCAGAAACACCTTGAACCCATTCAAATTCTCTTCTTCGACAATCATACACTTCTTCAAATATTTCTCTATCATTCTCATAACAATCCATCTTATATTGATTAGAAAACAATGCTTTTTCTAAACTCTTTTTTCTTTCTTTCAAAATCTCTAATTTATTCATAAAACACCCACTATCTAATTTTTCCTTTAACAACAGCATCAGCTTCTTTACTCATAATCAACAAAACCATCCTTTAATTGATTGTACTCTTCACCATACTTGTTAGATTTTTTTAAAGCAAAACCTTTCTATCAAAATACTTTTACTTTTATTGTTTTAAGGCATATATTCTATCCCTTCTTGTCATAAGCATTTCCCCTTAAAAGTAAGCATATTATACCACAAAAGAAAAGAAAAATCAATGAATTTTTCTTTTAAAAATCTTATTCATAACCGTATTCCAACTAGCAAGTAGAAAATCTTTATTCATTAAGAAAGAATAAATGACTACAACAACCAAACTTAAAATATCTAAATAAAGATTACGTTGATAATAAAGGATAATTGCAAAAGCAAATATCAAAACAGTTTTAACAAGAAGACCTTTTTCATAAGTAATCGTAATATATTTCTTTAAATCAAAATGCCGATACACCATCATAGCAAAATAAGAAATAGCCGTAGAAATAGCCGCTGCATAAAGTCCAAGAAAACGAACTAACCCAATATTTACAACAATATTAATAACCGCTCCAATAATAGAAGTCATAGCCACTTGCTTTGTCATTTTTTTTGCAATATAAACAGCACTATATAAACAAATTACTACATTAAAAACAGCTCCCAGTACTAATATTGGAATATAGTAATAAGCATCATCATAACTATGATTAACCAATAAAGGAAAAACAAACGGCATACAAGCAATCATTCCTGCCCCTAAACAAGTAAATAACTTAGTTACTGTATTAGAGATATCAGAAAAGAACTCATCTCGATCCGGACTGTCAATATGTAGGGCAGCCGATTCACTCCAAGATAAATTAAAAATACCTAACAAACTAGACAAAATAGTTGGAAACTTATTACTAACCGCATAAATCCCATTAGCAGCAGCCCCTAAGACAGCCGTAATAATCGTACGATCCGATACATTTACAATCCACCAACTAATTCCATTTGGCACTAAAGGAATCGAATACTGATACATTTCTTTAATCAACTTTTTATCCTTTTTACGAAAATCAATATATTTCCACATCTTTAACCGAACAAATAAATAAAGGGCACCCAGTCCATTAGCAGTAGCAATCGAAGTAATCATTCCAAAAGCCCCTAATTTAAAGACAACAATTAACAATATATTAAGTAAAATAGTACTAACACCAGTAATAATACAACTAATCGCATAATCAAGGGTTCTACCTAATCCTCGCGCAATCTGCAAAAAGTTACCAGAAAAAGTACAAATAACAATATCAAGTAAAATAAGATATCGATAATCAAACTTCCAAAAACAAGTAACAATCAAATACCCAATAATAAAGATAAGTAAAGAAACTAATAGAATAATAAAGTTATTACTAAATACTTTTTTCGTTTCATTCTCTTTTTTACGAGCATCTACTAAATAACGAAATACACTCATCTCAAGTTCCAAAGTAATAATTGGAACAATCAAAGTAACATAAGTAGTAACTAAATCTACAAAACCATACTCTTCCGTTAATAAATAACTAGTATATAAAGGTAATAATAAAAACGAAATTAATTGAGTACAAACTTTACCAGCAAAAATAATAATGGTGTTTTTAGCAAGTTCTTTCTTTTTGCTCATACGATACCTCCTTTATTTTTTTTCGAAATAAGAAATAATAGAAAAATACTCCCGTACTAGCTCCTAAAGTATCAATAATAACATCGAGTACTCTACCAGTACGTCCAATAACAAATAATTGGTGAACTTCATCACTACAAGCATATAAAAAGGCTAAAAAAATAGAAATTAATAATAATTTTAAAATAGGAATAGAAAATTCTCTTAAAAAACTAACAAGCGTAATTCCTAAAACAAAATAAACAAAAAAATGGGCACTCTTTCTAACAGGAACAACAAAAGTATCAATTAAATTTTGTTGCTCCTTCTTAGATAAATCTTCTACTCCAAAAAAAGAAGATACTCTTAAAATAACACTATCACTTTTATAAGTAGATTCATCTCCATTATCAGAAGAAAAATAAAAGATAGTAATCATACAAACAATAACAAGTAACCCTTTTAAAATCTTTTTTATCACTTTATCACCTAAACATAATAATAACATAAAAAGCGAATAAAATCTATTCGCTTTTTATTCTTACTTTTTACTATAAGTTATTGCCTTATCAATTTGTCTTCTTGTTCTTTCCATATATTCTACTTCGGAAGTGGTAAAATAATTTTTTCTAATTACTTCTACTTTTTCAGAATCACTATATTCCTTCCAGTCAATAATATATTGTCTCATTAAGTTTCTTCTTTGATATAGTTCACTTTGTCTTCCTAGTAAAACTCCATTTTCAAAGTTCAATGGAACAAAGAAACTTTCTTCTATATCTTCTTCTGGCATGTTATAATCTTTTATTTTTTCTAGTCTTTTTTCTTCATTAGTTTCTAGTCCTACATCATACATTTGATATCCTCGAATCGCATTCGCATATCTTCCAAAGGACTCTACTAGGATAGAAAATTCCTCCCCAATTAAATGATATTCTTCAATTAATTTCTTTCCCATCCCAACGATATCTTCTACAACTTGTTCTTCTTCTTTCGTATTGTCTAGTTCTTCTACTAGGTAGTTAAATGGTTCTTCTAACCAAGAATTACTACTATTTTTTCTACATCTTAAGAAAGAATCATGTCGAATCGCTTCTTCTAGAGTTATGACATTTTCTGTCATATTTTTTATTATTGCGGAAGAATCTAGGTTTAAATCGGTTAAAATATGTTTTACTAAATTTCCATACTTTTCATATATCCAAGTAGAAGGCATTTTTTGTCCATGATGATTATAGTCAATAATCGCTCTATTCATGACTTCTTCTAGGCTAGAACCTGGTAGTATTTGATGAAGTTTTACCGCTCTAGATACTACTTCATAATTATACCCGTTATCCATACAGAACTTTCTAAGAGTTTCTTCACCCTTCATCAAAACAGGTTTTCTTTCTTTTTCCTGCTCTCTTACTCTTCCTAGTTGTTTTAATAACCTTTCCTCGTCAACATCAAACTCTTTTAATATATTATCTATACTCCAAGTTTGTTTTTTTCTACTTCTTCTTTTTTCTCGTAAATCTTCTAAACATCTGACAACTCTTTCTGCTTTACTAGTATCTCCATTAAAAAGATTCGTATATTTTTCTATGGAACTTTTTCTTTTTTCCTGTCGTTTCTTTTCTTCTTCCTGATACTTTTTATAATCCCAGATCATTCCGTGTTCGGTATCCCAGGTGATTTGATCTTCTGTTAGATTGCTATTAGCTTTGTATTTTCCTCCTTCCTGCATGGCTTTATAAATACCTCTTCTAAGACATACTAGCCTTCCTATCCTAACTATTCCTATACCCTCTAACTCAACGGTTTCAATAGCCTTAATATCTAAAAATTTCTTTTCTAGGTGTTCTTCTTTCCATTGTAATACTGCTTGCCTGTAGACATCTTCTTGCCATACGTCATAATCCCAAATCATACCTTGCTCTTCGTCCCAGGTAATTTGTTCTTCCGTTAAATTGTTGTAAACTCGGTACCTTTTTCCTTCTTGCATAGCTTTATAAATACTTCTATGTTTATGAACTAGTGTACCTATATTAATGATTCCTATACCATCTAATTCTACTGTATCTATAGCCCTAATATCTAAATATTTTCTTTCTAGATGTTCCCTTTTCCATTGTAATATTGCTTCTCTATAGACTTTCTCTTGCCAGTCTTCATAATCCCAAATCATTCCATGTTCTTCGTCCCAGGTAATTTGTTCTTTCGTTAAGTTTTTCATCTTTTCATAACTTTTTCCTTGTTGCATAGCTTTATAAATCTTTCTTCTAAGGCTTACTAAGTTTCCTATTCGAACTTCCCCTAAACTCTCTAATTCAACAATGTCTTTTTGTCTAATATCTAAATATTTCTTTTCTGGGTGTTCTTTTTTCCATTGTAATATTGCTTGCCTGTAGACCTCTTCTTGCCATACGTCATAATCCCAAATCATTCCATGTTCTTCATCCCAGTTAATTTGTTCTTCCGTTAAGTTTTTACATTCTCCATAGCTTTTTCCTTCTTGCATAGCTTTATAAATGCCTCTTCGCTTATGAACTAGTACACCTATATTAATGATTCCTATACCATTTAATTCTATAGTTTCTTTATACTTAATATCTAAGTATCTTTTTTCTGGGTGTTCTTCTTTCCATTGTAATATTGCTTCTCTATAGACTTTTTCTTGCCATGCGTCATAATCCCAAATCATTCCATGTTCTTCGTCCCAGCTAATTTGTTCTTCCGTTAAGTTTTTACACTTTCTATAGCTTTTTCCTTCTCGCATAGCATTATAGATACTTCTTCGTTTACATACAAGAGAACCTATATTAATTATTCCTATACCTTCCAAATCTATAGTTTCTTTTTGTTTAATATCTAAATATCTTTTTTCTGGATGTTCCCTTTTCCACTGTAATACCACTTGCCTGTAGACTTCTTCTGAAATTCTATGTTGCATATTCCCCCTCCTTACTGTATAGAAAAGTTTTCTGAATTGCTGCATAGTATATCACAAAACAAAAAAAGTGTCAATTGACACTTCTCTTAAATCAATCCTCAGAATACCATGTTGTCGCAATTTTTTTTTGACTGATTTCAACACCATCCTGATAAGTGTGTAAATATGTAGTATAACCTCTCGTACCTATTTGAACCGATTCCGTAGAATAAGTTTTTCCTCCCATAGCATCTTTATTGGACCAAAAATCAACATGAGCTTCACCACCAACGGCATAAGCAGAAATATAAATTGGATATTTATAAGTGTTTTTAAATTGAAAATCAACATTCCATCCACTAGAATAACTAGCAACCGTTGCATCCAACCCTCCAGGAACATAAGGAGATTTCGCTTTATGAGGATAACGCTTTACAATTTCTAATCCCCCAAGTAACGCCACATTATATACCGTGGTAGCAATCTGACAAACTCCATTACCAACAAACTCATAATAAAAAACGTACCCACTCTTATTATAAGGACCAGCATATTTATAAAAAGAAAATACTTCTCCAGGCATAACAATAGCCCCGTCAATATAATTTAAGGCAACTTTTAAATTCGTTGCTCGAACAATATAAGGGTTAAATTCTGTTTTAAAAGAAGAAACCTTAGTATCAATAGTTTGGTATTGATCATTATTTGTAGCAGGAGTAGTTTTTCCTTCCAACACAATCTTTTGATTCTCTTTAGGTTTCTTTAACTCTTTTAAAAGAATAGAAAGAGATTTCTCCACATCCAAAGAATAACCATCTATTCCCTTAGTATACTTAAGATTCCGTTGATTATCCATGGAAAAAGAGCCATCTACCTTCTTTTGATCCACCGTAGACTTTAATTTCGTTAAAAAATTTTTTAAACCATCTTCCTCGATAGAAAAAGAATAAGAAAAAACGTGTTTTTTATCTCCCAAGAAAAAAGAATACTTCTCAAAAAAACTAAGATTTTTTTGATAAGTAATAATATCCTTACGAATTTTCTTTTCATCTAACCCAAGTCCCAAATCACGATAAGTATAAACATATTCTTTATCATTACATAAAAAAATAATCTCTTGGGACAAAACTTTATCTTCATAAGATTGAATAATAAAATCTAAAGAATGAAAATTTACATCTTTTAATGATTGCTTATCTAAATAAAAATTTGGTAAAACCTTAGAAGAATAAGGACGGATTTGGAAATAAAAAAATAAAATAATACCACAAAAAAAAGTAACAAAAATAATAAAAAATATTATTTTCTTTTTACTCCAAAACCTCTTATCTTTTTTAACCTCTTTTTCTTCCTCTATCTTCATATATCTCACTCAATGCTTTCACTAGACTATACTATAAAATTAGTATATCAAAAGAGAAAAAAATTGTAAACGAAAATGAGAAAATAGGAACTCTCAAAACTTCTATAAAGTTCTCTTTATTTCTCTTTTTGAAATGGTTTATCCTTAGAATAAATAACTTCAACCTTTTCATTAGTAAGTGGATTTTGCCAAACATAATGTTCAGAAGAAAGTTGAACTCCCGTACATGTATAAGTAGGAAAAGCAGAAGATAAGCCTTTCACATCCTCACTATTTCTACAAAATACACAATCCTCCAAACAAAAATCTCGAACTACCATCATTCCAAAAACTTCGCTACCCATCCATAACATCATCTCTTTAAAATTTATTAATAATATAATAACAAACCAATAAAATAGTGTCAATTTAAGAAATGAAAATAAAAAGAGTTCTAATTAAGAACTCCTTCACGCATTTTTCGATTAGCAACCGCTTGATAAGCTTCTTCTTCATCATTAAAGTAAATCGTTTCTGTCTTTAATTTTTGATAAGTTTCATTTCCTTTTCCAAGAATTAAAACCATATCCTTCTCTTCTGCCATATCAATCGCTTTTTGAATGGCTTCACGTCGATCAATAACAATTTCATAGTTATGATAGGTATCTTTAATTGTTTTAATAATATCCTGACAAATAACCTCTGGATCTTCACTTCTAGGGTCCTCATAAGTAAAAATAGCATGAGTTGCATTTTTTACAACTACTTCTCCTACTTGTGGACGCTTAATATAATCTCTCTCCCCTGCCTGACCAATAACAACAATACTACGATTAATATCCAAGGTATGAACGAAATTTAAAAGTTTCGTAATACCATTAGGAGTATGAGCATAATCAACCATAACATAATATGGAGTATTAGTAGAAAGTAAATCAAGTCGACCATTAACTTTAATATTTGGAATACGAGAAACTGCTTGCTCCAAAGGAATTCCAACACAAAGTGTTGCTAAAAGTCCAGCAGCCAAGTTATATACATTAAAATCTCCTAGTAATGGACTATCAATTTCAATAACCTCACCTTTGTATTTATAATGAATTAACGTATGCGTTGGATAAACCTTATAATCAACAATTTGTAAGTCAGCTGTATCCCCTTTTCCATACGTAACTACTTTTCCATTACAAGCCTCTCTTACACGCTCATAATAAGGATCATCCATGTTTAATACACAATACCCATCTTTCTTTGTCTGTTTAAACAATTGCAACTTACACTCGACATAATTTTCAAAAGTGCCATGAATATTTAAATGCTCAGAAGTGATATTAGTATAAACACTTAAATCAAATTGGAAGGTATTCAATCGATTACGATAAAAGGCCTCACTACTAGCTTCCATCGCAACATACTTACAACCACAATCTAAAAACTCACGAAAGTAAGCGTAAAGTAAATCGGTATCAGGAGTAGTATTTGGATTATCACCTGTAAATTTAGCACAACCTCTACCATTCGTACCAATATATCCACAAACATCACTTCCAATTAATGTTTGCATAATAGTAGCCGTAGAAGTCTTTCCATCGGTACCAGTAATACCCAAGATTTTTAAATCATGATCTGGATAATCATAAAATTTTTGACATAAATAAGGAAGTTCTCGATTCGTATCTGGAACTTTTACCACTGGTACACGTGTTTCATTAACATCACGACTAACAACAATAGCACTAGCACCATGTTTAATAGCATCATCAATAAAGTCATGACGATCAGCAGTAACTCCCATCGTACAAACAAATAAATCTCCTTCTTTACATTCTTTTGAATTAATCTTAATAGATTTTATCAAAGCATCCTGACTAACTCCAGGATATAATTCACTTAACTTTTTCATATACTTCACCCAAGATAATTATACAGTAAAGAATTCTAAAAAAAAAGACTTTTTCTTGATATATTAGAGGATTTATTCTAAAATGTAAGAGGGTGAAATTTATGAAGACATTTATAGTAGGTGCAGGTAGTGATTTAGGTGTTCACATTGATGGTGCTCATTTAGGTCCTGTTCAACTAATGAACGATTTAAAAAGTTTTTATAAAGGGGAAAGTTTCTCCTTAATTCAAAATGAAAATATTATTAAAAGTAGAAATTTATCAGATCGTAGAAAAAATGAATATGAAATCGATAAATTCAACACAGAATTATACAAAGTAATTCTAGAAAAAGAAAAAGAAGGTTATTTTCCAATAACCGTTGGAGGAGATCATTCCGTTGCAGTCGCTAGTGCTCTAGCCAGTGCAAAAGTACATGATAATATAGGCATTATCTGGTTTGATGCTCATACCGATTATAATACTTATGAAACAACCGTTAGTGGAAATATTCACGGTCTACCTCTAGCTGCAATCACAGGGTATAAAAATCATGAATTAAGATATTTTCATGATGGTAATATTATTCAACCAGCAAAAACAGTAGTCGTAGGAGCAAGAAGTATCGACGACTGGGAAAAAGATAATATTAAATATTCTGGTATCACCGTATTTACAACCGACGATATCAGAGAAAAAGGTTTAGAAAACGTCGTAGAAGAAGCATTTAAAATTGCAGGAGAAAAAACCAGAGGTATTCATATAAGTTATGATCTTGATTTAATTGATCCAGAAGTAGCTCCAGGAGTATCCATCCCAGAATTCGATGGAATTACCGAAGAAGAAGCTATGAAAATCAATGAATTAATTATGAAACATTTAGATCAAGTAGTATCTTACGATTTAGTAGAATTTAATCCACTTAGAGATCAAGACAGAAAAACAGAACAAATTGCATTAAATCTATTAGCGCAAATGATAAGAGCAGTAGAAAACAAAGGAAAGTATGTAAATAAAAAATATTAAAATAATTAAAAAAAATAAAAGGATTGTTAAATTATTTACAATTCTTTTATTTTTTTATAGGACCCATATTTTTCCTTACTGGTCTACTCTTTTGTCTTATTTTTCCACGAGAAGGTTGATTTTCTGGTAAAATTCTCCCCTCTACAGCTTTTGCTTGCAATTCAATTAATTTTTCATAATCAATAGTAGTATGCATATTAGGTATTCCCATAAATTACTCATCCTTTCTATAAATAAAGTATACACTAAAAAAGAAAAAAAGTTCACAATATTTGTGAACTTTTATTAATAATTTCTATCTCTTAAGAAAGGTGGTAAATCAAAATCTCCATCATCGGAAGAAGAATCATCAGAATCTAACATCTCTGGTACATTTTCATTTATTGGAGCACTTCTTCTCGATGGTGCAGCATTACTAAATATTGGTTCTTTTACTTCTGGTTGTGCAGCTTTCTTATCAAATCCAGTAGCAATAACAGTAACAATGACTTCATCAGATAAATTCTCATTAATTACAGAACCGAAAATAGTATTAATATCCGTATTTGCTGCATTACGTACAACTTCAGCAGCTTGTTCTGCTTCAAATAACGTTAAATTAACTCCACCAGTAATATTGATAATAGCATCTGTTGCTCCTGTAATAGAAGTTTCAAGAAGTGGTGAAGACACTGCTTGTTTTGCTGCTTCAATAGCTCTGTCTTCTCCCATACCAATACCAATACCGATAATAGCATGACCACTCTTTTCCATAACCGCTTTGACATCAGCAAAGTCCAAGTTAACAAGTCCAACAACAGCAATCAAATCAGAAATAGATTGAACACCTCGACGAAGTACATTATCAACTTCTTTAAATGCTTCAAGCATTGGTGTAGTCTTATCGATAATTTCTCTCAAACGATCATTTGGAATAATAATTAACGTATCAACATGTTGTTTTAATTCTTCAATTCCTTTCAAAGCATTGTCCATACGACGCTTTCCTTCAAAAGAGAATGGTTTCGTAACAATAGCAACCGTAAGAGCACCTAACCCCTGGGCAATCTCTGCAACAATAGGAGCAGCACCAGTACCAGTACCACCACCCATTCCACAAGTGATAAATACCATATCCGCACCAGCCAAAGCATCCTCAATTTCTTTCTTAGACTCAACCGCAGCTTCCTTACCTATTTCTGGTTTTGCTCCGGCACCAAGTCCATCCGTTAAAGACGCACCAATTTGAATCTTAACATCTGCTTTAGAAGAATTTAATACTTGCAAGTCCGTATTTGCAGCAATAAATTCAACACCTTTAACACCTGATTCTACCATTCTATTAACAGCGTTTCCACCGCCGCCACCTAAACCAATAACTTTAATCTTGGCTAATTGATCTAATTCTAATCCACCTATCATACCTAGTCCTCCTTAGTTATCAAAAAAATGTCCAAACACTTTACTAATAATATTATCACTATTTATTGTCTTATCCTCAGGCGACATCAATGTTTGAGCATCACTTTCTGATATCATACTGACATCTTTCCCACGTAAAGACATTTTATCATCAAAATATTGTACTGCGCCAATTACACTACTATATCGATTATGTCTTAGACCCATTGTACTAATATTACAAACCTTAGCTTGAAGACCAAAAACAGACTCTACCAAATACTGAAATCCAGCCAACTCACTAAGGCCACCTGTAACTATTATATAACGTATTTCTCTATTTGTTAAGTTTTTTATCTCTTTTTTTGCTAAATTGAGAATTTCTTCAAGCCTAGCTTCTACAACTTTAGAAATACCCACCTGAGAAATCTCTTTTTTATCATTTCCAACAGGAACTTCAACCATATCATTACTATCGGCATAAGACTGCATACTAACAGCAAATTGTTCTTTTAATCGCCTAGAATCCGCCTCTTTTATTTTAAAAATATAAGAAATATCCCGATCAACATTATGACTTCCAATAGGAATAGTAGCATTTTTAATCTGAATACCCTTATTAAAAATAGAAACATTGGTAATTTCTTCTCCAATATTAATAATTGCCCCTACTTCCTTCTGAAGTCTACTACTACGTACTGCATAATAATCTCCAGTAGAAGTAAATGCAATATCCAAAGTTTCTAAACCACTTAACTTTAAAACTTCTAAGAATCGATAAAGAGGTTCTTTAGGAAGTGTCGCAATAACAACCCTAGTCTCTAAAATTGCTCCTCTCATTCCCTTAGGATCTTTAATATTTTCCTCTTCATCTACAGTAAAATTAATAGGAATCGCCGTTACAAGTTCAGAATCCTCTGGAATTTTCCCAACCAAAGAATCCTTTAACACTCGACTAACATCTCCTCCAGTAATACCAGAAGAATTCATAACATCTACAGACCCAACTGCAATATCTAACATACATCCAGTTGGTGGTACTACAGCAATCACTTTTATAATCTTAATTCCCAACATATCATTTACTCTTTTTAAAGCAACACGTACGCTAGAAACACACTTCTTAATATCTACAACTTGTCCCTTCGAAATACCATCGCTAGGACTATGAACAGATGCTAAAACATGAAACTTATTATGAAGTTTTTCTAGTACAACAACTTTAATACTATCCGTACCCAATTCAATTCCAGTATATACTTGACTCATGAACGCATCTCCCATCCTAAAAACAATTATACTATAAAAGAAAAAAAACGCCAAGCGTTTTAATAATTTAATTTTTATAATAAACTACAAAATCCTTCCAAGTATCTACTTTCTCATAATGATCAATAACATATTTAACAATCGTCTTATCATATTGATTATAAATAGAACGAATTTGATATTGTCTCATATCAACAATAATATAAATGTTTTCCATATTCTGAATTTTCTCTATCATTTGACGACTTCCATCATATCCAAAATTTCCCTTCATAAAAATATTAAAATAAGTAATAGGATAATCTCTACTAACATCATAAGGAACACTCGAATAAGTAAGTAACAATTTATTTTCATATCGATCAAAAAAATCATACGCTTCTAACGATTTTGAATAATCAAAACGACTAACTAAACTATATTGAAAGTGAGAAAGTTCCGTTGAAAATACTGGTTTTAATAAAATACAATAATTTATAAAAAGAAAAATACTAACAACAACAGAACAAATAGCGGCAACATTTCCAAAATAATCCTCTCTATATTGTAAAAACGGTAAAAGTTGAATAACAAAACAAATCATATAAATCGCAAAATGTTGAAAATCAAAAAGTGGAATCATAAAAGCTATTCCCATCATCAAATAACAATTTCGAATATCATTTTTCTTCTTTATAGTAATAAAGAATTGAATCAAGAATAAAACAAGACTAAACAAAACATAAACAGAAAAAACATTTCCATTCTTAGAAGAAAAATCAAACAATCCCAAGAAACAAAGATTAATAAAAGGATAAACAGCATTATTTACCAATAAATAAATAAAAAAGATAGTACATGGTATAAGAATTCCCACAATTCTTTTCCCAATTTTTTTAATATCTTTAAAATAATAGAATAAAGATGGTAAGAATAATAAACACCCAATAGTATGCTTACTTAAGATAGTACATCCTATCACAAACCCTATAAGATAATCTTTTTCTGAATATTTTTTTTCCAAATATAAAAGAATGACTAGAAAAAACAACGCTAGAAAATTATAAGTGGCATTAATACCAAAAAAAGCAAATAAACAAATAACTAATAATACCAAATAACACTTTTTTCCATATAATTCAAATAAAAAATAAAACATAATAGTAACAAGTAAACTTTGTTCAATAACAAACATCAAGTAATTATCAAAAAACAATAATCCTATTGCCATTAAAAATGCATATAACGGCGTAGATATCGTATTAAAATCTAAATAAGGTACCTCCCCCATAACAATGGCATGACTAAACATATAATTATTAATTGGATCTCCATACATATTAGGAAAGCCAAAAAATTCATAACTACAAAAAACAAAGATAAAAATAACTATATAACGAATCCATTTCTTCATAAATTACTCCTCTTCTAAAACATACACCTCATAAAAACCAACCTCATCTATTTTCGTACCATAATCTAAAATGTATTGGAGTGCCTTTTGATCAATCTGATTCCCAGAACCATATTCACTAGGATCAATCAAAAACAAAGTATCCTCCATATTTTTTATTTTATTTAATAACCACTGACTACCTCGATAACCTAAATTTCCTTGATTAATCAAATCAAAATACCCACAATCTTGATCTAAAATAATTTTAAAATAATAAGCATCAGGAACCATATACATAATATTTTTATCATCATGCTCCCTCACATAAGCAAAAACCTCCTTCGTAAATTGATAACTACTCATGCGAACATATCGATACTGAAAACGATTTAAATCATTAGGATAATTTTTAATATTAAACTGATTAAAATTTGCTAACAAAATTCCCATAAGAAAAACAACTATAATACTTAAAAAAGAATAGTGAAAATAAGTTTTACGAACATGAGATAAAAATAATAGCAAGAAAGCCAAAAAAGCGATAAAGAAATGATAAATATCAATAATTGGAATCACAATTGTATAAAAACATAACACATAATAAGGAATTATATTTTTTTTATCCTTCCAAAGAAAATAAATCGTAACAAGAACCATAAATAAAAATAGCAAACCAAAAATATTAAATATCCGACTATTTTCAGTAAAATCAAACAATCCCAACAAACATAAATTAATAAAAGAGAAAAAACTATCTGTAACAAATAAGTAAATAAGAAAAATAGTAATAGGAATCAAAAAGCCAAGAAATCTCTTCCCTAACACTTTCCAATTTTTCCAAAACAAAACAAGACTAGGAACAAGTAAAAACACCCCTACCGTTTGCTTTGTAAGAACAGCAATCCCCAACAAAAAACCAATAAAATAATGAATACGATTACTATCACGAGAAACATAATTTTTCTCTAAAAAAACAAGGATAACTAACAAAACAAATAGAAAAATACTATAATTAGGTGCAGCTGCAGTAACTGGGAAAAAGAAAAACAAAAAGAATATCCACATTTTATCTTGATACATTTTTTCTAACAAAAAGAGACATCCTGTTAAAATAAAAGCATTAGTAATGTGAAAAACAAGCATACTAGAACCAAAGATATGAAATGGTAAAGACATAAACCAAGGATAAAAAGGTGTAATAACCATATTAAAATCAGCATAAGGAACAAGTCCCCGGTAAATATTATTAGCAAACCCATAATTCCATACTTCATCCAAATTAAGAGGTGAACAAATTAAATTAAAAATAAGAATTATAAAAAACAGAAAAACATATTTGACAACTTTTTTTACCATAAAAACTTCTCCTCTACTCAAAATGATAAACTTCATATACACCAATAGTTTTAACCTTTTTTCCACGTTTCATAATATAAGAAACAGCTTCCTTAACATATTGTTGTGCACTATCCTTACTAGTATACGCATCCGAATCCACAACAACATATCCATGTTCAATGTCCTTTAATCGAGAAATAATTTTCGATATACCATCATACCCATAATTACCATAATTAGGCAAATCAAAATAAGTAATATCTGAATTACTCTTTATTTTAAAGAAATAATTTTCACTACCTCTTAAAAAATAAATAACATCATCATCCAAAGTATTCAAATAATTATCCAATTTGGAAACTCCCTTACTATATCTTTCAGAAAGTAGACTAAATTCGAAGTTTGGATAATGAACAATCTGTAAATCATCAAAATACATATTTTGTATAACAAACCAAATAACACTTAAAGCAAGAACAAAGAAAATACAATGTTTATAAATACTTCTTTGAATAGAACCATCAAATAAAATTAAAAGAAAGAAAGCAGCTAAAAACAAAGAAACATGATAATAATCAAAAATAGGATAAACACAACTAGCGAAAAGTAAAACATAATAATTGCAAATATCCCTTGGCTTTTTAATAATTCGAACAACAAGAACTATCATTGCTAAAACAAATACAACAAAGTAAAACCAATCAATATGTAAATTACTATATCCAAAATCAAAAAGACCAAAAAAACATAAATCTAAAAAGGCTGAAAAGTTCCCCTGAAGTAATAAAATAATAACACAAAGAGAAACAGGAAGGAAAAATCCAAGAACCCTTTTCAATACTTTTTTATAATCCTTAAACAAATAGTAAATAGACGCAACGGTAAGTAATCCCCCTACTGTCTGTTTCGTTAAAAAACTACATCCTAATAAAACACCAATAAGATAATCAGACTTATTATTTTTTTCACAATAGAAAAGTAATACTAGAAAAAACAAAAGTAAAAAATTATATCCTGGAAATAAAACGGATACCATCGCAATAGGATAAGGAATCGACAATAAAATAAAATAAATCCAGGTCTTATTTCCAATCAAACGAAAAATAACAGCAAAAAACAAAGTAAGTAACAAAGCTTGTTCTAAATAAAAAACTAAAATAGAAGAACGGAAAAACAGTAAAATAGAATACAACCATGGGGCAAGAGGAGGAATCACCAAATTAAAATCAACATAAGGAACTTCTCCTCGAGTAATCGCATAACTAAACCCAAAATTAACATAACTATCCCCACGTATCAAGTTATAAGCAAGTACTAAGGCATAGAAAAAATATAGAAATAAAAATAAATATTTAAAAAAAGTTCTCTTCTTAATCTTTTGCTTCATATATCAAAAACTCTCCTTCCTTCTCTACCAACGTAAAATTTTTCATCACATAATCGCACACTTCATATAAAAATGCTCCCTGACTACCAAGCTCTTTTAATTCTCCTTCGTGAATAATATAAATATCCGAAGATTTTTTTACACGATTGATTAACTTATTAATTCCATTATACCCATAATTTCCACGTAAGAAAACTAAAAAATAATTAACATCCAAATCGTTACCAGCATAAATAAAACTATTTTTAGTAGATAATATTACAGGAATTTTCTTTCCATCATAATACTTTAAAAAGACCTGATTCATATTCGAAAGAATTTTATACTGCTGTTGCGAAACCAAATAAGAATCTAAATTAGGCAAAAATTGAAGTCTTTTACTAGAAAAACCTTGATGAGTATAAAAATTAAGAATCGAAAGGAAAATACTTAATCCTAAAAATAAATAACAAATCTTTTTAGAAACAGATATCTTTGTCAAAACATAGACGAAAACACTACAAAAAAATAATAAAAAGTGATAACTATCAAACAAAGGAACAACAAAAGAAACCGTTGCTAGAGTATAGTAAGCACTTAAACTTCTATCCTTTTTTAAAATATAGAAAAAGAATAGAAAAAACAAAACAATAGATAAATAAAAATAAATTGAAAATCCCATAGTAGTTTTAGAAAAATCAAAAAGTCCAAAAAAACAAAGATCAAGAAAAGATAGAAAACTATTTGTAAATAATAAATAAATGAAAAATAACAAACATGGAATCATAAATCCAAGAGTTCTTTTTGCTAAGATTTTAAAATCTTTAAAATAATAAATAATACTAGCTAGTAAAAAAAACACCCCAATTGTCTGTTTCGTTAAAACACTAATTCCCAACACAAAACCTATAAGATAATGATTTTTATGAAATTTTTCCAAATAAAGTAATAAAATATAAAGGCAAAAACAAAATAAATTATAAGTAGGAATAATCGTATGCAAAAATGGAAACAACAACGCAAATAAAACAACAAAACTTCGATATTGAATCATTTGAAATAATAAATAAAAAGTAAAAGTAAGAACCAAAGACCAGCCAAAAATATACCATAAATAATGAGAACTAAAAATTAAAAATATAGAAAAGAAGAACGCACAAAATGGAGTGGATACCGTATTAAAATCAACATATGGTACCTCCCCTCTAGCAATCGCATAACTAAAACTATAATTCCAAAAAGAATCATAAGAATGATTATAAAAACTAAAAAGAGAAAGTAAGGAAAAGAAAAAGAAAAAGAACAATATATAGTTATGATACTTTTTGATAAATTTCATAATCTCCAACCCTTCTTTCCAAATTATAATAATCCAAAACATACTGAATAACTTTCATATTAAGTTGTCCAGTAGAATCAAGGCTCTTATATTCAGAAGAATTTAAAATAATTATTTTATTCTTCTCCTTTTTTAACTTCCTAAGAATTTTTTCTGTACCATGATAACCATGATTTCCATAATTAAGTAAATCATAAGAATTAACATCCATATCATTAATAATCTTAAAAAAATAAGCATCCCCCGTTAAAAAAATAATAGAATTAGAATCGTACGGTTTTAAATAACGATTTAAAGAATAAATTTCTTCTTCTCGTATATCAGACATTTTAAAAATTTCAAAGTTATTAAAATGAGCAATATGCGGTATACGAAAATGTTGAACAACGCCCATAGATAATAAATAAAAAAGTACGCTCATAAGAAAACACCACGGCATAAACCATTTACTTTTCCAAGGGATTCTAGAAATAATGAAAAATAAAAATACAAACAAAAACAAATTCGTATGATAATGATCAAAAATAGGCAAAGCAATAGTAGAAAAGCAAAGTAAATAAGCAGTAAACAATTTATGGTTTTTCTTAATTAAAAAATAAATTAAACACCCAACTGGAATAAGCCATAACCAAAAATATATATTAGAAATAATATCTCCACGATTACTATTTGAAAAATCAATTAAGCCAAGAAAACAATGATTAAAAAACTCCCATAAATTTCCTGATACCAAAAAATAACCTAAGAAAAAAAGGCACACCAAACCGATTCCCAAACAACGTTTAAAAAATCTTTTCTTATCCTGAAACAAATAATAAAAAGACGGAAGAAGCAAAAAAATTCCTACACTTTGCTTCGTAAAAATACATACCCCTAAGAGAATACCAACCCAAAAATCAGGAACCTTCTTTTTTTCACAATATAAAATAAGAACAAATAAAAGAAGAAGTAAAAAATTATATCCTGGATAAATAAGCATAACATTACCAACAGGAAAAGGAATCATAAAAAATAACAGTAATAAATAGATTTTATTAGTAAAAAGTTTTTCTAAAAAGTAAAATAAAATAACAAATAAAACAGACTGAAATAATAAATAAACAAGATAAGAATTAGAAAAAAGAAAGGGAATTAAATAAAAGATAGGCGAAAAAGGAGGTACCACCATATTAAAATCAACATACGGTACCTCTCCCCTAGCTATAGCATAACTAAATCCATAATTCCAAATCGCATCACTTGTAATAATAGAATAAGTAAACACTAAAATAAAAAAGCAAAAGAAAAACAAAAGCAAATATTTACAAACACTTTTCCATGTTCTATCCATAAGCTACTCCTTAATCTGAAAATGATTTCCGTTATCTAAATAAAGGATTCCTTTCTTATTTTCTAGTTGAGCAAGCACATCGTCATAATAATTAATCATATCAAATTTTGTTAAAGTTAAATAAACCATATTTCCATCATCCATATACAACAAAAACCGATCTTTATCATAATCATTTGGTTGATATTCAATATCAGAAATTTTACCTAAAATTTCCTTCTTTATATTAGACATTCCTTGAATAAAGGATTTGTATTTATTATCAGGAACATAATTAATAAGTCTAGGAATACGAAATAAATCTATCTCTTCAGAAACAGGAACTTCTTCTTTATCAGAAAAAACAACGGTCTGACTAGTATTGTTAATAAACAAAGGTTTATTTTCTTCAATATCAAATACGAAAACATGAAAAAATTCTCTACGAACTTCTGCCTTACGAATATAAATCGATTCCTCTAATTTTTTCTCTATATCTCCAGCGGAAACAAAATAAAAACTAGGATAATCCTTCACACCCGCAAGCTCTAATACATAATCATCATTTAAATAACTAGTATTTTCTACAATCAAATTCTGAGTAGGTAACTTTAATAATAAATAAACACCAAAAGATAGTCCTCCCAAGATGAAAAGCACTATAAAAAAAGGTAACAATTTAATTCTTCGCTTTTTTACTATTTTTTTTGCCATAATTACTCCCAGTTAACAAATTCTTGTTCTACTTTTAATTCTACATGATATTCTTTCTTTACTTTTTCTCTCACATATTCAATCAAACTTTTAATATCTTCCCCGGTAGCATGATCATAATTAATAATAAAATTCGCATGTTTTTCACTAACTTTCGCTCCACCAATTTGAAATCCTTTAAGTCCTAAATCTTCAATCATCTTACCAGCAAACATCCCTTCTGGATTTCGAAATACAGAGCCCGCAGATGGAAAATTCAACGGTTGTGACTCAATACGCCTACGACGACGATCTTTAATTACTTCTTCAATTGCGTTCTTATCCCCTTTTTCCAAGCGAATAACCGCTTCCAGACAAATATACCCTGGATGTTTTTGTAAAAAAGAACTTCGGTAATGAAAATCTAATTCTTTATTCTCTAATTTAATAATTCGAAGATCTGGAGTCAATACAGTAATATCTTGAACAATATACCCCATATCACTTTTATAAGCACCAGCATTCATAAATACCGCTCCACCAACCGTACCAGGAATACCAGCCGCAAATTCCAAACCAGCAAGACCTCGCTTCGCTGCTTGCAAAGAAAGCTTAACTAAAGAATACCCTGCCCCAACACGTACTTTTGAAGTACCAAAAAATTCAAGATCACGAAATTCATCCAATCGAATTAAAATTCCATTGTATTGTTTACTACTAAATAATAAATTAGAACCAAATCCTAAAATTTTAAAAGGAATATCCTTAGAACGAACAAAGCGAATTAACTTCATTAAAGAATCCACATTTTTAGGATACACAATAGCGCTAGCAATCCCTCCAACACGATAAGTAGTATACTTATAAAGAGGAACATTACGTTCTATTTTTCCAATATTCATATCCTCTAATTCATCTAAAAATTCTTTCATTCTTATTCACCAACTAACTTCTTAATTTCCTGATAAATTTTTGTAAGAGAATCCTTAATTCCAAACGCTTCACTTGCCTTTTTCATAGCAAGATATTGTTTTTTATCAGAAAAAATCTTATCAATTTTAGAACACAAAGCATCCCCTGAGAAATCCTTTTCCTCAAGTATCCAACAAGCACCAGCATCTTCTAATTCTTTCGCATTCAAATATTGATGATTATGTGTAACATAAGGAGAAGGAACCAAAATCGATGGTAATCCAATTCCAGTAATCTCAGAAATCGTAGAAGCACCAGCACGAGATACCATGATATCCGTATCTTTCATAATTTGAATTAACTCCTCTGTATAAGGAAGTAATTTAACATTACTAGGAAGATCAATTTCCTTATAATCATCATAATAAGCTTTACCAGTAATAACTAAAACTTGATAATCTTTACTTTGAAAAGATAAAATTGCTTCTTTTAGCTTCTTCGTCATTGTTGTAGAACCTAAAGACCCCATAACAACAAGCACTAATTTTTTACTAGAAGAAAAACCTAACTTTGTTTTAGACGTCTTTTTTATCTGTAAAATTTCTTCACTACGAGGGTTTCCAGTATAAATAGTCTTATCTTTAGGAAAGTATTGAACACTACCAGGTAAAGACACACAAATCCGATCTACAAAACGCGCTAAAAATTTATTAGAAAGTCCTGGAATAGAATTTTGCTCATGAATCATAGTTTTTACATGCAACTTATGTGCAGCATATAAAACAGGAGCTGTAATATATCCCCCTACTCCAATAACAATATCTGGTTGAAATTCTTTTATAATTTGTTTAGACTTTTCTATCGCTTGAAAAAACTTTTTCAAAACCTTCACATTTGCCAAGGGATTCTTACGATTTAATCCCTGAATCTCAATACCTACAAAACGAATTCCCTTCGCTGGAACAATATCCTTTTCCATACGATTGGTAGTACCTATATATAAAACTTCACTATTTTTATCTTGTTCTTGTATACGATTAATAATTGCTAGTGCAGGATAAATATGACCACCGGTTCCTCCTGCTGCGACAATAACTCTCATTTCTTCACATCCTAAATCACTAAATTTTATTCCAAATATTAAAAAACATGTCCTTAAATGATAAGAAAATTATACCTCATAATGGAAAATAAGTAAATAATGTTAATTGTAAATTGTCAATTTCTAAAAACTATGATAAACTATTCTAACAAGAAAAGAGGGATTCTATGGCAAGTGTTGGAATTATTGCAGAATATAATCCATTTCATAATGGACATTTATATCAAATAGAAAAAATAAAAAAGAAATATCCGGAAGATACTATAATTATTGCCATGAGTGGAAATTTTACCCAGAGAGGAGAACCAGCAATCATTGACAAATGGAATCGCACAAGATTAGCGATTGAAAATGGTGTCGATTTAGTGATAGAAATCCCCTATGCCTTTACAACTCAAAGTGCAGACTATTATAGCTATGCAGGAATTACTCTATTAGAAAACCTAAAAGTAGAAAAATTAATATTTGGAAGTGAATCAAATAATATAGAGGATATAACAGAAATTGCCAAAGCTCAATTAGAAGAAAAAGATTTTGATAAACTAGTAAAAATATATTCAAAATTTGGATACAACTATCCTACTTCCCTATCATTAACGTTAAAAGACCTAACAGGAAAAGAAATAAAAACCCCAAATGATATTTTAGGAATTACTTATATAAAAACAATAATAAAAAATAAATACAAAATAAAACCAATCGCCATTCAAAGAACAAATGAATACCACAACAAAGACTTAACAGGAACCATTAGTAGTGCCACTTCCATTAGAGAAAACTTAGATAATTTAGAAAGCATAAAAGAGGCAGTTCCTAAAACCACCTATAAAACACTAACAAAAGAAACAATACATAAAAAAGAAAATTATTTTAACTTTTTAAAATACAAAATTATAACCGAAGAAAATTTAGAAAAATATCATTTAGTAGAAAAAGATTTAGCAGTAAAATTAAAAAAAGAAATACAAAACTCAACAAACTACGAAGAACTAATTCAAAAAGTAAAATCAAAACACCAAACCTATAGCAAAATATCCAGAGCTCTACTTCATATTTTATGTAACTACACCAAAGAAGAAGCCAAAGAAAATACCAAAATAAAATATATTCGTCTATTAGGTTTTAATGATACAGGAAGAAAATATTTAAATAAACACAAAAAAGACATATCCCTTCCTATTATTAGTAAAATAACAAAAGAAAAAGAAAGTATGCTAGAATTAGAATTAAATACAACAAAAATCTATACTCTACCATACAAAGACAGTAAAGAAGAATATAAAAAAGAATATCAAACCAATCTATATATAAAGGAGAATGAAAATGATTAAAGAGAAAAAAAGTGGACAATTAATTGTTATATCAGCACCAAGTGGTTGTGGAAAAGGAAGTATTATTAATGGAGTTTTAGAAAAAAATAAAAATATGTGGCTTTCAGTATCAACAACCAGCAGAAAAATTAGGGAAAATGATATTCCTGGAGTAACTTATAACTTCGTAACAGAAGAAGAGTTTAAGCAAAAAATAGAAGAAGGATTCTTTTTAGAATATACCAATTATGCTGGAAATTATTATGGAACACCAAAAGGAACTATCAAAGAAAAATTAGATCAAGGAATTGATGTCATCCTAGAAATCGAAATTGAAGGTGCAGCAAATATTAAAAAACTAATACCGGAAGCTATTTTTATCTTTATTTTACCACCATCTCTAAAAGATATGGTAAAACGTCTTAAAAAACGTGGAACCGATTCCAAAGAAAAAATATTAGAAAGATTTCATACTGCCTATAAAGAAATTAATGAAGTAACAAAATATAACTACGTAGTAGTAAATGATATCTTAGAAGATGCAATAAACAAAGTAGAAGCAATTATTAAAGCAGAAAAATGTCGTGTCGATAGAATTGAAGAAGTATTTGTAGACACCAAAGAAGAAGAAATCCATGAGCTATTAATGGAAGATGATAAAGAATTTGAAAATGAAAATATGTCAGAAAAATTAGACTAAAAAAAATACATTCAAACTAGAATGTATTTTTTATTATAATTTATTTTCTTTAACAAGAACTTCTTTCCTTTTTGCTTGTTCCTCTGCGCTTTTTTCCTGATATAAATTATCAATAACTTCTGGTACTTGCTTTTCAATCCACTGAAAATAAAAATGTACATAAAAAATTCCAGTAAAATCAAGCGACTGTAATCCTTCCAAAGGAATATCTTCACATTTTTCTTCTTTTAAACAAGAAGCAGTTTCTAAAAACAAATCAAAATAATAATCTTCTTGGTAAACATTATATCTTACAATATTAGCCATAACGTCCAAAAAAGTAGAAAATACTTCTTCATTATCTCCATATATTTTCACACCGGTTTTGACCCAGCTTGGTATTTTCTCCGCAATTTTCCTATTCCGATTATCAATTTGATCAATAAATTTTGAAAAATCAGGTCCAGTATCTTTTTCTTGTATAGGCCTTTGCGGTATAAAAGACATAAAATCACCTCACCAACTATTCTACACAGATAATTTTTAAATAGCAAGAAAAACGTGTTATAATGAAAATAATAGGAGGAGTTATGAAAGAAAGAATATTAAACTATGTAAAAGAAACGGATCAATTATTAGAAGGAAAAAAAAAAGTAACTAAAGAAAGATTAGAGTATCACTTAATACAAATCGAACAATTTCAACACGAAAGACTAATTCATTTAATTGTAACAACATTTGTAGGTATTATCGCCATATTATTTTTATTATTTGGTCTACTAGAAGAAAATCTAGGATTATTAATTGCTTTCTTAGGTTTAATGTGTTTATTTATTCCTTATATCTTACACTACTATCTATTAGAAAATAACGTTCAAAAAATGTATTATCAATACGATAAATTATTAAAAAAATAAAATACTCTTTTATGAGTATTTATTTTTTTGATGTCCTCTGAATCATATCGCTTAATACTTTACGACGCTGCTTAATATTACTTTTATTATCTTTTAAATCATAATAAGAATCAATAACTCGCTCACTATCACGAATAGGTAAAATTCCAAATTCCTCTAATTCACGAAATACATCCTTCCTAGAATTAAAATGTGACTCATCACTAAAAATCACTCGAGATAGTTCTAAAGATTCCCAGTAATTAACTAATTCTTTAGGAAAATGGACATTGGACCTATATATCATTTTCCCTGTTCTCGGAGCATAAACTAAATTATATAATTTGACTCCCATAGTATCATGATAATAATCATGGCACACCTCGTAAACTGTCCCAACGGATATTCCAAGACCTATTCCTCGTTCAGAGAAAAAAAGTTCATATTTCATAATCACTTTCCTCCATGCTATGATTGATTGCTTTCATTCTTTTTCATATTATATGTCAAATTTTGTTGATATCTCAAAATACGTTGCTTCGCCATTTCTGACTGTGCTTTCTTATCGACATAATCATTTATCATAGAAGAATACTCCTCCCAAGGACGTAATCCAAGACTTTGCAATTCTGAAAATAAATCTTGTCTAGTTGCATACCGAGAAGAATCTAAATGCCATAAATTTAAAGATTCATAATAATTTACTAGTCCTTTAGACAGATGAACGTTGTAATTATAGGTAAACTCTTGTTTTCTAGGCAAATATAAGACATTATAAAGCTTAATATGGTCAAAACTACCTTCCCGACTCTCTAAAGAATAAGCCGTTCCTACAGAAATCCCTAAACAAGAGCCCAACTCCGTCGCAACAATTTCATACCTTTTCATATGTTTCCCTCCTGATTAACTAAAGTATAACAAAAAAACAAAAAAAAGATATCCGAAGATATCTTATTCACTAATTTCTTCAATTTTCATTAAGTTTGTTGGTCTAGATTCACCAGTATTAGGAAAACTACCAGTAGTAACTACAATATCTCCCTTTTTCAAATCCATAAATTGTTTTGCTCTCTTAATACTTTCCGTTAATACTTCATCTGTAGAATTACAAACAGGCATAACAAATGGATAAACTCCCCAGTTTAAAGCTAAACGACGACCAGCTTTTTCTGTAGGACAAAGTCCAGCAATAACTGCATCTGGTTTTAAATTACTAATCATTCTTGCTGTTTTACCACTAATTGTAGCAGCACAAATTAGTTTAGCATTCAAACGATTGGCACTAGCAACAACACTTTCAGCAATAGCAGTTGGAACATCATTTACGCTTTCAACATCTGAAATATAATCAAAAGTTACATATTCTTCCGTTACTTCACAAATCTTAGCCATAGCAGCAACAGTTTCTACTGGATGTTTACCGATAGTAGTTTCACCACTTAACATAACAGCATCAGTACCATCTAAAACGGCATTAGCAATATCACTAGTTTCTGCTCTCTTAGGACGAGCATTTTCCATCATAGTTTCAAGCATTTCTGTAGCAACAACACAAATTTTACCCATACGACGACAAGTCTTAATCATATCTTTCTGAACAATTGGTAAACGTTCACTTGGAATTTCAGTACCAAGATCACCTCTAGCTACCATAACACCATCAGATACTTCTAAGATTTCTTCTAAGTTCTTAATTCCTAAGTCACTTTCAATTTTACAAATAATTTGTAAATCTTCTCTACCATGTTCTTTTAAAATTTCTTTAATTTCTAAGACATCTTCTTTAGAAGAAACAAAGGAAATGGCTAAATATTCTCCTCCATGTTCACAAGCATACTCTAAATCAGCACGGTCCAACTCACTAACATAAGGAATATTTAACTTAATTCCTGGAACACTCATACTCTTACGGTTTCCAAGAGTTCCACCATTAATAACCTTACAAGTAACACCATCTTCTTCAACGCTAATAACTTCAAGTTTCATCTTAGCATTCTCAAGTAAAATAATATCACCAACACTTAAACTATCCAAAGCTTCCGGATGATTAACAGTAAATCTTTCTTCATTACCAAGAACATTCTCTTTAACAATACGAATAATTTTACCAGGAATTAATTCAATAGAATCATTCTCTAACATTCCACTACGGAATTCTGGTCCCTTCGTATCCCATAATATAGCAACATTCATTCCAGTACGTTTTCTAACTTCACGAACGGATTGACATGCTTGCTCTCTTTCTTCAATTGTAGCATGAGTAAAATTGATTCTAGCAACATTCATTCCAGCTAAAACCATTTTCTCCATAACATCAGGTTGATTAGAAGAAGGCCCAATACTACAAATTATTTTCGTCTTTTTCATATTTCACTACTCCTTTTCAAACAGATACAATTATACACTAAAAGAGCTCATTTGTACACCTATTTTTTTACTTTTCACGATTTTACAAAGAAAAATAAACATCCGAAAATGTTTATTTCTGACAATGTGGACAATAATAAGTACCTCGACCACCAACTTTAATTTTTTTAGTTAAATTACCACAAACTGGACAATTTTCAACTTTCCCATGAATAGCTAATTTATTTTGAAACAATCCATGAACTCCCTCGCTAGAAGTAAAACTTTTAATCGTAGTACCTCCCATCAAAATAGCTTCCTTTAATACAACTCTAGTATTAGTAATAAGAACTCCACACTCTTTCTTAGTAATTTTATTTCCTTTTCGTAAAGGAGATATATGACTTAAAAATAAAATCTCATCATCATAAATATTTCCAATACCAGCAATAATACTTTGATCAAGTAAAAGAGTTTTAATTGGTAACTTTTTCATATGTATTTTTTGATATAAATAATTAGTATCTAAACGAGGATCATCATATTCATATCCTAATTCACATAATGGTTTTTCCTTATATGCCCTCTCTTTATCTAACAAATACATCTTACCAAACTTACGAACATCATGAAAACGGAAACTAACACTATTATCTAAAGTAAAGAAAACATGTTCATGTTTATTTTTTATATCATCAACTTGACGAAAGAAAAATTTTCCTTCCATTCGCAAATGAACCAAAAGCAAATCTTTACTAAGTTCAAAAACAATCCATTTACCACGAGTAGTAATATCTAAAATCTTCTGTCCAACAATTTCTTTTCTAAACTGATTGACTGTAGGATAAGCTATAATATTATCCCAAAAAATTTGGCAATCAGTAATCATTTTACCAAGTACTTGTCTTTTTAATGTATTCGCAACAGTTACAACCTCAGGTTTCTCCGGCATTTATCTCACTTCTTTCGTAAACATTTTTTTAAATATACAATCTGATAAAAAATACAAAGAAATAATATTGGCAATGTAATAATACCAAGGGTATGAAACGAGAAAAGAAACCATAGCCAATTTCCCATGGCTTCTACTCCATAACTTAAAGGAATATCTAATCCCGACATCATAACAATTTCAAATCCAAAAAAATAGCATTTTACAAGATGAAATATAATATAAATATATGGTAAAAAAGAAACAACAAAGATTACTTTATATATTTTTTTCACAACGATTACCACCTTAAAACCACTCTACAAATCATAACTTATTTTGCCTCATACCAATTATCACCGTATTCAATATCAACTTTTAATGGAACACTAAGTTCTATGGTATGTTCCATAATATCTCTTACAATAGAACTAACTTCTTCAAGTTCATCATTTAATACATTAAATACAAGTTCATCGTGTACTTGAATTAACATCTTACTCTTTAACCCTCGTTTATGAAATTCATCATAAATTTCAACCATTGCCTTCTTTAATATATCCGCAGCGGTTCCTTGAATAGGAGTATTTAGAGCAATTCTTTCTCCACTACTACGAATCATATAATTCTTATTCTTTAACTCTTCCACTACTCTACGACGATTCATAAGAGTAGTAACATAACCTAAATCATAAGCCTTTTTCTTTTCTTCTTCCATATACTCAGAAATACCAGGATAAGTTTCCAAATAATTATCAATAAATTTTTTAGCAGTTGCAATATCAACCCCTAAATCTTCACTAAGTCCAAAACTACTAATTCCATATAAAATACCAAAATTAACAGCTTTAGCAGTACGCCTCATATCTTTGGTTACTTCTTCCATTGGTACATGGAAAATATCAGAAGCAGTTTTTGTATGGATATCTTTTCCTTCTTTAAATGCTTGAATTAAGTTTTCTGCTTTAGACATATGAGCAAAAATACGAAGTTCTACTTGCGAATAATCACTAGATAATAACTTAGAATTTTCTTCTGGAATAAAAGCTTTTCGAATCAGTTTAGAATACTCCTGACGAGCTGGAATATTTTGTAAATTAGGACTAATACTAGAAAGTCTACCGGTTCTAGTTAAGGTTTGAGTAAAAATAGTATGAATTCTTCCGTCCTCACGAACCTCTGCTTTTAATCCTACCGCATAATTCGTATAAAGTTTTGCTAAAGTTCGATATTCCAAAATTTTATCAACGATCGGATGAACAAAACGAATCTTATCTAAAATATCTTTACTAGTAGAATATTTATTATTCTTTACTTTTTTAGGATAAGGAATCTCCAAAGTTTCAAACAAAACCTTAGAAAGTTGTGCCGGAGACATAATATTAAAAACAACACCAGCAAGCTCATAGATTTTTTGTTCTAAAACATCCATTTGACCTTTTAATTCTAATTCTACTTTTTCCAAATAAGAAACATCTACTCGAATACCGGTAAGTTCCATATCTGCTAGAACTCTAGACAAAGGCATCTCTATTTTTTGAAATAAATCAAGTTCATTATTATTTTTTAATTCTTCTAACAACTGATTTCTTGTATCATAAATAAATTTTGCCTTTTGACAACAAACCTCACGAAGTACATCAGAGCTAACTTCCTTAGGTCTTTTTTCCGTACCAAACAAATCATCATACAATGGAAGTCTTACATCAAAAGCTTGTGCCACAAAACTAATATCATCTTTTACTACATAATCAAGTAAATATGTAGCAATCATAGTATCAAAAGTAACATTAGAAACATCAATTCCTAAAGAATGTAAAACAACAATATCCTTTTTTAAATCATAAGTATATTTAAAACTATTCCCAGAAAATAAATCTTTATGCTTTTCTAATTCTTCTTTCGAAAGGAAATACCCAGAAATACCATCATAAATTCCAACTCCTAAAACTTCACTTTTACTATAGACACTTCCCCTAGTTTCCACATAAAAAGAAAAAGTATTCGCCGTTAATTTATCAATCGGTAAAATAGAAAAGGTAGTTTCTTCCTTCTTCTCTGGTTTAGAATTTTCTTCTTCCAAATGATATTTTTTTAACAAAGAATGAAATTCAAACTCTTCTAAAATATTTCGAAATTCTTTCGTATTTTCCCTAGTATATTTACAATCCTCTAACGTGAAACCAAGAGGAACTTCACGATAAATAGTAGCTAAATCATAACTCATGTAAGCACTTTTCTTATCATTTTCAAGCTTTTCTTTCGTCTTACCTGTAACTTCATCAATATGATTATATAAATTATCCAAACTCTGAAACTTAGAAAGTAAATTAATAGCTGTCTTCTCCCCAATACCCTTTACTCCTGGAATATGGTCACTACTATCTCCCATCAAAGCTTTCAAATCAATCATACGAATTGGTGGAACCTGATAAGTATTTATAAATTCCTCTTTCGTCATCATAATATGACCACTTTGTTTTAATAGTTTCATAACAACTTTGTCACTAACTAGTTGTAACAAATCTTTATCACTACTAATAATCGTCGCAACAAAATCATCTCTTTTTTCTACTTCTAAAGATAAGGTACCAATAATATCATCCGCTTCATAATTTTCAATCTCAAAATACTTAATTCCTAACGCATCTAACACTTCTTTAGCTTTCGGAAACTGTAATCGTAATTCATCCGGCATCTCACTTCTACCAGCCTTATATTCTTCGTATTTATCATGACGGAAAGTTTTACCCTTATCAAAAGCAACCATAATATAAGAAGGAGCTTCTTCTTCAATAATTTTATGCATCATATTAATAAAACCATATAACGCATTCGTCGGAAACCCCTTCGAATTTTTCATAATAACCCCTTGATAGGCAGTAGCGTAAAAACTACGAAATAATAAATTATTACCATCCACTAAAATTATTTTATTCACAATACATCACCTAATAGTAGTATAACATAAAACGAAATACATTACTTCCCTAAATTAATAGAAACACTACTATTAGTATTTCGAAACTCTCCTTCCATTTGATCTAGTCTTTCAATTCTGTCAGTAGCAAAAAATAAACATAAAGTAATTAAAGAATAAAGAAGAAATAAAAATAACCCCTCTTTTACAAATTTTTTCATTCTAATATTCATACACATCTCTCCCTTCATTACACCTCAAGTATATATCATACAATTGTTCGTGTCAATAGATTTTTAAAACATTTGTTTGACATTTTACACTACTAATGCTAAACTGTTTATAGAAAAGGAGGAAAACTTATGGAAAAATTGACAACAAAGCAAGAAATGATTTTACAAATTATTAAAAAATGGATTGCGAAATACGGTTATCCCCCAACAGTCAGAGAAATTGGTGAAGAAGCCCATTTAAATTCACCAGCAACGATTCATTTTCATTTAACAAAATTAGAAGAAAAAGGATACATTTCAAAAGGAAACGGAAAAAACAGAACCATTGAAGTATTAGTTCCAAATGAATATATAGAAAAAGATGAAAATGTAGTAGAAGTTCCCCTACTTGGTAAAGTAACTGCTGGAAATCCCATTGAAGCAATTGAAATGCCAGATGAATATTTTGCACTACCTACAAACCTATTTACCACCAGAAACGAAATTTTCACATTAAAAGTTAGTGGAGAATCAATGATTAACGTAGGTATTTATGATGGTGATATTCTAATTGTAGAAAGAAAAAATACAGCAAACAACGGAGATACTGTAGTAGCCATGAACGATAACAATGAAGTAACAGTAAAAACATTTTATAAAGAAAATGGATATTTTAGACTACAACCTGAAAATGACACTATGGATCCAATTATTCTACAAAACGTAACAATACTAGGAAAAGCAATCGGACTATATAGAAAATTTTAAATACTGAAACATTTCAGTATTTTTATTTTAAGACAACAATTTGACATCAATTATTATTTTTTTATAAAAAAAAGAAAAAAAATCATTTATAATAAGAGTGGTGAGATATATGGAAGAAACGTTTATTTTAATTGGAATTATTATTATTTTAATCCTTATAATTGCATTTTTAATTAGTAACAAAAACAAAAATAAAAATATAAACACAATAATTAATACAAAAGGAATGCACCAAACCCTAGGAGATAATCCAGAAGAAATATTAAAAAATCTAAAAATGCAAAATCTAACAGGACCAATAAAAACTAGTAAAATAACAACCCAACAAACAGTAAAGAAAGTAATATACCAAAACGGAGAAAAAGTATCGGAAGAAACTAGTAATACAGAAAATGAAATTCATAGCGAAGCATTTACTAATTGTCCAAATTGTGGAGCAAAAATTGAAAATCCAAACATAACCAATTGTCCTTACTGTAATACATCATTAACAAACAGGAATACAATAACAAAAATAGATAGCTAACTTAGCTATCTTTTTTATCATCAAGAAACTTTCTAACAACATAACTAGCAATTAATAAACCAGCACTACTAGGAACAAACGCACTAGATCCCAATTCTTTAACATCCATTGGTAATTCCCCAGAAAAACAAACAGGAATCTTTCCTTTAATGTGATTATCTTTTACATATTTTCGTAAAATTCTAGCCAAGGGATCATTATAAGTCTTTGACAATTCTGTAATTTCTAATAAACTAGGATCGATTTTTTTAGCCGTTCCTAAACAAGTAAGAAAAGAAATGTTTTTATCGAGACAATAAGAAATAATTCTTTTCTTCGTAGAAACCGTATCACAGCAATCAACGATAAAATCAACATCAATATCCTCTAAAATAGATAAATCATCTTCTAAAAACATATCGTATAAATCAACAACACAATCTGGATTAATATCCAAAACGCGTTCTTTCATAACATCGACTTTTTTACGTCCTACTGTAGAATACATCGCAATAATCTGTCGATTAATATTCGTAACATCAACAGAATCAAAATCCATCAAAACAAGTCTACCAACACCACTCCGGGCTAAGGCTTCACAAACATATCCACCAACGCCACCAAGTCCTAAAATGAAAACAGACTTATTCTTTAAAGTCTGCAAATTTTCACTGCCAACCAAAACCTCAAATCGAGATAAAAAATTAAGCGGCTTTTCCATATTCTATACCTTCTCCTAGAACTTCATTTGGTAATTTTACTTTTTGTCTTGCTCTCTCAAAATCAGCATTTTCTGCTTGTTTTTGTTTTTTCTCTGAAGAAATCAAACGATATGGTTCATTATAAAGTAAATGATAAACCATAGATAATCGAGAGTAAATTTCCTGATTTGATTGTGCAATATGATAATATTTTTTTAAATTACGATACTCCTGTGTTTGTAAAGGTTCAAGTGCTTGTATTGTCGATTGCAAAGTAACCTCTGGAAGAGTCGTATCACTAATAATAGTACAATTAAAGTGATTTAAAAACTCAATCGTCTGAGGCAAATCAGCAATACCAGCTTGTTCAAATAATCTAGGCCAACGACTACGATCTTGTTCTGTCTTTATAATTTGTTGAAGTCTAGCAATCTTTTCTTCCGTTAAATATTGATTCATTCCTAATTTTTCAAAAGAAAGATAACGTCCCTTTTTAACATTAGGAATTTGCTTTCTCATATCCGTAACTACATTAGCATATAAATTATCCATAGCTGGGTTTACAAATTTAGGAGGTTGTTTTACTTGATACACATCATAACGATTAGAATCATTCTCTTCTCTTGTAGTGATTAAAAAATCATTCTTACTAAGAACAGACATGTTACGAATAAAATTAACAACGCCTCCACCATCATTTTCCTGTTGATAGGTAGAATTCAAAAAATTATGTTGATTTACAACAACATCACTTTCCTTGGTATTTTCTAAAATGACACTGCTATGAATTTTTTTGGCATCCTTTAAGCTAATTTGAACGTTCATAACACGATTACGATTAACAATAGGTAATACTAACATAGCTATTTCACCTCGTGCGGTTATTATACCACAAAACGTAAAAAAAAGCAATAAAAAATCAAGGAAAGCGTTCTACCCAACGATAAAACCTGCATATTTACAGGTGGGTGTTCGTACGTCATCATTAGGATCCCTATAAAAATAGGTCTTCAACACCGATAACTGATCGGAACTCCCGTATCGTCACTTTAGTCGGTTTTATATGAGAGCAGTTCTCGCATTTCCTTGATATCTATATTATACCATAAAAAAAATATAATATACAAGTACTTTAATAGAAAAGAGAAACTAACCAATAGAAAATCTTAGAATATACTATAACAGGTGATCTTATGTATTATAATAAAGATGACTACTCTATTTATTATGAAAAACATGGACAAGGAGAAAAAACAATTATAATACTACCTGGCTGGGGAGATACTAGAAAAACATTTACTTATTTGATAGAACAATTAAAAGAAAATTTCACTATCTATATTATGGATTATCCTGGTTTTGGAAATAGTCCTTTTCCCAATCATAACTTAACAATTTATGATTATACAAATATAATTAGAGATTTCATAAATGAAAAACAAATTAAAAAGCCAATAATTATTGCTCACTCTTTTGGAGGTCGTATTGCTATACTTCTAGCTGGTTATTACAAAGAAGAAATTGAAAAATTAATATTAATGGATACCGCAGGTATTAAAAGAAGAAAATCTCTATTTCTATGGGTAAAAGAAAAAATATATAAATTACTAAAACAAATAAAAAAAATTCTACCAAAAAAAATGAAAGAAATATACCATAGTAAACTATTAAATATCTTTGGCTCTAGTGACTACAAAGCCTTACCAAAAGAAATGAATGAAACTTTTAAACAAGTAATAAAAGAAGATTTAAAATATTATCTACCATATATAGAACCAGAAACATTAATATTATGGGGAGAAAAAGATAAGTCTACTCCTTTAAAAGATGGAAAATTACTAAATCAAAAAATAAAAAATTCTGCACTCATTACCTATCCAGAAGCAACACATTATTCTTACTTAGAATATCCTCTACTAACCTACAATATTATAGAAAAATTTTTAAATGAAAATAGAAACTGTTGACTATTCAACAGTTTCTACACTTTTAACAGATAACTTACCATGATAATGATAATTTAAATATTCCTTTGGCAAAGTATCTACGACCCAGATACGAACCTTTATGGTTCTTTTTTCATGTGCAGCCAAAGAGTCTGTATATAAAATAGGACTTCTCTTAGAGAAATCTACCATTTGTACTTCTCCATCTCCAATTTTATAGTGCAAATATTGATAAGGAAGTTGTTTTTTATTACAACCATCCTCATGAACCATCGCAACATCTCTCATTAATTTAATTTGAAAAGTTTGCTTTTTATTCACCGTATTTTCGATTTTCACCTGATAAGTCTTGGTTTTCTCTCCTTCAAAGTCAGACATAGGCTGAAGTGGTGTTAAATCAATAACATTTCCTAAATTTTCATCAACTTCATTAAAAGTAACCGAAAAATTACCAACTTCCATAGTATTATATTTCTTAGGTTTCTGAACAGCAGTAAAAGTAAAATACAATCCTGTAACAATAACAATCAAACATATCATAACACAAAGAAAAGTAAGTTCAACTTCTTTTGCCTTAATATGATTTAATAAATGACCAACATGAGCTCCTTCTCCATGTTTAATATCTGACATTTTTAACTTCTTGACATTTCTTTTTTTTCTAACTTTTTTTACTTTTTCTTCTTTCATTATCCTCATATCCTTTATATTAGTAGTATATCAAAACTACAATTCAAAAACAAGAAAGAAAAAAGAATTATCCGAAGACAATTCTTACTCTTTAACAGAAATTGCTAATTCCTCTAATTGATCGCAAGACACAGTATTTGGACACCCACTCATTAAATCACTTGCACTAGTAGTCTTAGGAAAAGCAATAACGTCACGAATATTATCCGTACCACTAAGTAACATAGTTAGACGATCAAGTCCTAAAGCTAATCCTCCATGAGGTGGAGTTCCATATTTTAATGCTTCTACGAAGAAACCAAATTTTTCTTCAATATCTTCCTGTGATAATTCCAAAGCTTGAAACATCTTTTCTTGAACATTCTCGTCATGAATACGAATAGATCCACCACCTGCTTCATATCCATTGATAACAATATCATAGGCTTTAGAATAGCAATGTGCTTTATCAGTAAGAAGTTTATCAACATCACTATCAAGAGGTGCTGTAAATGGATGGTGACAAGCAAGATAGCGACCTTCTTCTTCACTCCATTCAAAAGATGGAAATTCTACTACCCATAACAATTGATAATCATCATTATTAATTAATTCTAAATCTTTACCTAACTTCAAACGTAGTGCACCAATTGCTGTATAAACAATATTTTTCTTATCAGCACCAAAGAATAACAGATCTTTATCTTTAAGTTCTAATTCTTCTATCAATGCCTTTTTCTCATCATCAGATAAAAACTTACTAATACCAGAAGTAAATTCTCCGTTTTCATATTTTACATAAGGAAGACCTTTTACTTTATAAGTTTTAATGTATTCAGTCAAAGCATCAATCTTCTTTCTAGAAAATTCTTCACTCTTACCATCCACTTTAATACAAACAATGCTACTATCTTCACCTAACGCATTTTGAAATACTCCAAAATCAGTTGCTTGAAAAATATCTTGAACATCATGAATCTTCATATCAAAACGTAAATCTGGTTTATCAGATCCATAATAACGAATGGCATCATCATACTTCATACGACGAAGTGGTAAAGTAATATCAATACCCTTTACTTCTTTAAAAATAGCAGCAATAAGTTTCTCAGTAAGACTCATAACATCATCCTCTGAGACAAAGCTCATCTCTAAATCCACTTGTGTAAACTCTGGTTGACGATCACTTCTTAAATCCTCATCTCGAAAACATTTCGCAATCTGGAAATATCTTTCCATTCCTCCAACCATTAAAAGTTGCTTAAATAACTGTGGTGATTGAGGAAGAGCATAAAATTTACCCTTGCTAACACGACTAGGAACTAAATAGTCTCTTGCTCCCTCTGGAGTAGATTTACATAAAACTGGTGTTTCTACTTCAATAAAATCTTCATGATCTAAAAACTTACGTACAGCCATCATTATTTTATGACGAGTAATTAAATTATTTTTAATAGGATTACGACGAATATCTAAATAACGATATTTTAATCTTGTATCCTCTAAAGCTGTTGTATCATCCGTAATTTCAAAAGGTAAATCAGTTGCAGAATTTAACACTTCAATAGAAGAAAGTTCAACCTCAATATCACCGGTTTCCATATTAGGGTTCTTACTTTCCCTCTCCATCACTACTCCATTTACTTTTAAAACAGATTCACTCTTTAAACCACTCGCTATATCATAAACTTCTCCCTCACGAGCAACTAATTGAACAATACCACTTCTATCTCTTAAATCAATGAAACAAACGCCACCCAAATCACGTTTCTTAGCTACCCATCCATACAAAGTAACATCACAAGAAACATCACTAAGTCGTAAACTATTATTCTTAATCTCTTTCATATTCATTCCTCCTACGGTTCTATTCTATTCGGTCCTCGAAACAAGAACTGTGCTTCCTTAATACTAGGAATTCCTAAAAGTAACATAGTAAGTCTATCTATTCCTAAGCCAAATCCCCCGTGTGGAGGACAGCCATATTTAAAGAATTCAAGATAAAACTCTACATCTTTTTCTAAACCTTTTTCTTTCGCATTTTTTATAATTTCTTCATATCGGTGTTCTCTCTGGGCACCAGTAGTAATTTCTACACCACGCCACAACAAGTCATATCCTTGTAATACCCCATCGTCATCACGCATATGATAAAAAGCACGTTTAGAAGCTGGATAATGTGTAACAAATAAAAATTCATGTTGAAACTTATCCTTAGCCAATTGATAACATAATCTTTCTGCTTCTGTAGTTAAATCATCCTTTTCACTCTCATCCACTTTATAACCATATCTACTCTCTAATTCTTGATAAACATCACTTAACTTCATCACAGGAAATGGCAAACTAGGAACTACTAACTCCTCACCATACATCTCTTTAATTTTTTCTCCATAAAGTGTATTTACTTTCTCCAAAGCATACGTAAGCATTTCTGATTCTAGATTCATAACATCATAATAAGAGTCAATGTAAGAAAATTCAACATCAAAACAAGTATATTCTGTAGCATGCCTACTAGTATTAGAATTTTCCGCTCGAAAAACAGGACCAACCTCAAAAATATGATTAAAACCTGAAGCCATAGCCATCTGTTTATAGAATTGTGGGCTTTGAGCTAAGTAAGCTAATCTATCAAAATATTTTACTTCAAATACATCAGAGCCACTTTCACTAGCTGCACCAATTAACTTTGGCGTATGAATTTCCATAAAATCATGTTGATACAAATATTCTCTCATATACTGTACCAAAGCACTTTGTATTTTAAAAATTAAATAATTTCTTTCACTTCTTAAATCAATAAAACGATAATCTAATCTAGTATCTAAATTAACACCAGTCAAATCTTTATAAGAAAAAGGAAGTTCCTCATCACTTTTACTAGTAACCTCAATTACACTTGGAATAATTTCCATACCATTTAACTTTACTTTAGGATTTTCATGTAAAACTCCTGTAATTTTAACGGTACTTTCTAAAGTTAAAGAATTAACAAGCTCAACCATAGCTTGATTATTATCATCACTTTTTTCAATGGTAATTTGTACTTTACCAGTATCATCTCTTAAAACAAGAAACTGAACCCAGGATAAGTTTCGTATGTTATCAACAAAACCACTAACAACAACTTCTTCTCCATAATGCTGATTTAATTTTGACAACTTAATTGATTTCATTTTATTACTCCTTTATTCATGGTGATGATGACAGTGACACCCTCCATCGCATTCTCCACCACAATGACATTCATCATCTATATCTTCAACACCAGTATTTAATTTTTCATCTAAATAATAAATCAAAACATCTAAACTAATAATTTCTTCTTCTTTTGTTTTATTATTCTTAATTTTAATTTCATTGTTATCTAAATCTTCACTATTTAAAATAGCAATATATTTTGCATTTAATCGATCTGCTTGTTTAAATTGTCCTTTTAGAGCTCGACCAGTATATTCAGTATCAACAATAAATCCTGCCATACGTAATTCCTGTGCTAAATAAGTAGCATACTTCTTCTCATCATCATTTACATACATCAAGAACAAATCAATATCCTCTACAATTGGCAACTCAACTTTTTCAAGTTCTAATGCCATCACTAGTCTACCAATACCTGAAGCAAATCCAATACAAGGAGTTTCTGGTCCACCAATTTCACTACATAAATGGTTATAACGACCTCCAGCACCAAGTACATTGTTAGAACCAAATCCTTCCACCTTTGCTTCTATTTCAAACACGGTATGATTATAATAATCAAGACCACGTACAATATTAGGATTTACTTCATACTTAATTTGTAAAATATCTAAGTAATCTTTTACTGCTTCAAACCTACGACGACTTTCATCATTTAAATAATCAATCGTCTTTGGAGCATCCTTTAACAATTCATTATCAGCATCCACTTTACAATCAAGAATACGAAGTGGATTCTTTTCAAATCGAGTTTGACAATCTTCACAAAGTTCACTAATATGAGGTTTAAAATAATCAGTTAAAGCCTTACGATACATTTCACGAGATTCTTTATCTCCTAAAGTATTAATATTAACTTTAATTTCTTTTAATCCTAACATTTTATAAATATTGACAGCAAGTGAAATAACTTCAGCATCACTCATCGGATCATCACTTCCTAAAACTTCCACTCCAAATTGAGTAAGTTCACGGTCACGACCAGACTGTGGTCTTTCATAACGATACATCGTACCATTATAATAAACTTTTACCGGTTGGTTAGGATCTCCATACATTTTATTTTCAACATAACTACGACATACTCCTGCAGTTCCTTCTGGACGAAGTGTCATACTTCTTCCACCACGATCCACAAAATCGTAAGTTTCTTTTGTTACAATATCCGTACTTTCTCCTATACCACGGTGGAATAATTCGGTAGACTCAAAAATTGGTGTACGAATATAAGTATAATTATACTTCTCCATAGTAGCATCAATGATACTCTCTACATACTTCCAAATTTTAGCCTCTCTTCCATAAATATCATTACATCCCTTTGGTTTTTGTATCATAAAATCTCCTCCTAAAATAAAAAGATGGCCACCTCTAAGGACGGGAATCCCGTGGTGCCACCTTAATTTATACTCTTAATAACCAATAACGAGGTTAACCGCTTCCAGTAATTTGGATGTCTTCTATCTTACTTCATAAAGTATTTCCACCAACCATACTCTCTCTATCTAATCCATAAAATATACTCTTTCCAAAGAAGTTATACTTATTATATAGTACTTTTTTTATTTTTGCAATAATTTAAAAGTTACTTTCTTTATGTCTAGTTAAAACTTTTACAGCTTTTCCACTTGTAAAAACACGAATACCATCCGTTATTTTATATCCCACTGGTAACTCATAAATAACAGTTTCTTCATCGGTATGAAAACCACCTGGAACCCCTCCGCCAAGAGAATTCTCCACAGAACCTTCTTGTTGAACTATTTTAGAATATTGCATCTTACCATCAATAATTTGGTATGTTTCCGAAACTTTTTCCCTAGATTCCCACCAACGAGTTTCATTTTCATCAAATTCTAAAGGTCTAATTCCCTCAACAAGACAATATCTAGTATTAATAGATATAGTTTTATTTTCTTCATCAATAGATACAGAATATTCTTTATTAGAATTCCAAGCACTACCAAATTTTTCTTCAACAACAGAAATAGAAGTACCATCAACAAATACACATCCTAAACAAACTCCTTTATCTTCTAAAATATGCATCATAGTAAGTTGTAAGTCCGCTAAATCAGTTCTTCCCTCTTTCATAAATAAATTTTTCCTTTCGTTAATTTATAGCATATTATAATGAACACCCAAAATATGTCAACACCAACTATTAATCCAAATACTTTCCAAAAAGGTGCTCACTTCGTTTAATTAAAGTTTTACTCAAACTTTCAGTGGTAATACCTACACTCTCTAAAAATTCAGGAGAAAAGCTCTGATTTTTCTTTTCATTAAACAAAGCATAACTCTTTGGATATTCTAAAAAATAATTAGCAAGTAAAAATCCATAAGCATAAACCGGAGAAATGTCAACTCCTATAATCCGATCTTCTTCTGATAAAAAAGATGGAGATAAAATTCCTAAATCTATAAGTTCTATTTCTGTGCTATTTAACTCTACATTCGTATTTCTAATTTCCTCTAATTTTTTTTTAGGAAGAGAAGCAAGTATATAACTATCCCATATATCATTAATTCCCTTTTGAAAATGATTAATCATTGCCAAGACAGCATCGTCACGTCTATTTCCATGATTCATATAAAACTCTAAAAACAACTGTTCATAATAAGTAGAAACAACTTCCGATAAGAAACCTGAAGAAAAATATCGCAGAGTATCCATAATAGAATAATGTTCAAGAAAATAATTAAATTCTTCTACATGCCCTAATTCATGTGGAACAATCGAAAGTTCTTTAAAAGAAGGATTAAAAGAACTAACAAAGACATTAGCTTTCTTCTGAACTAAATTAAAAATAGATAGTCCCTCTCTCAACCAATCATCTTCACCTAAAGAATAAAGATTTCCTGAACTAATTATTCCATGATACAACGAACACAATTTTGGAACTTTTTCATTAAAAAAATTCATAAGTAAATAGGAATCTTCATCCATTTCTTCATTAATAGGAAAAATTTTCTTTTTTTCTAAGCACCCACAATAAGAAGATTCACAAAATTCTTGAAAAAAAGAATCTAATTGCTCATAACAAGACAACATAAGATTAGTATGAAACTCCTTATTTTCAATAAAAGTATTAAAATTAGAAGCACATACTTCTAAAAAGAAATTCTCCCCTTCTTTTGTAAAAGATCGATATAATTTTTTATTACAAAATTCTTTTTCTGTAACAGAAAAATAGGAGTCGATAAGTCCAAGATAGGTTTCATAAACTAAAAATCTCTCTTCTTTTGTCCTACATTTAGAAAATTGTCTTCCTGCATAACATAATTGCTCCACCAAATCACCATAATCATAATTAATAGGTAACACATCCTCATCCCCTTACAAATATTATAAAACATCTCGAAAGGAACCAACAACCTTTTTGGTATCTTCTTTAAAAAAATAAATGGTAGTACGGATAAACAAATAAACAGGAATAGCCAAAATAATACCTAAAACACCACCGACACTTTCCCCAACACTAAGAAGAAAAATAGTAATCATTGGATGAATATTATTAGATTTACCATAAATCTTAGGAGAAATAAAATATTCATCTACTAGAGGAAAAAATAAACAAACAAATAAAGTGGAATAAAATAAAGACTTAGAAATCATAAAAGCAGTAAGAAGAGCAATACCATTCGCAACAAAACCACCAACATAAGGAATAGCGGTAAATACCCCAATAAATAGCCCTAATACTAGCCAATGAGGATGTCCAATAATAAAAAACAACAAAGAATACTCAAGAAACTGAACCAACATTAATATACCAACCCCCTTCACATATTGAACCATATTACGATCAATAGTAAAAAGATAACGATAAAGCCTAGGAAACTTAAAAAGAAATACCTCTCTAAAATAAGAACGTATTTTATTCATATAAAACAAAAAATAAACAAAACTAATACTCCCAATAAAAACACCACTAACTCCTTCAAAAAAACTTTGAAAAAGTTGTACAGTCGTAGAAGTAGTAAGGGTACCAATATTTTGTAAAATTTGATTAAAAAAATGTGTAAGACTAATCTCTAATTTTAAAGAAGAAAATTGGAACTTTTCACTAAAATGATTAATAATTTGAATTAATTGAATAGAAAAACCAACAATCTGATGATAAAGAATAGGAAAAATAGTAAAAATTAAAAAAGAAAGAAACAACAACAAAAGAAAAATAACAAGAACAACTGCCAAACTATGAGGAATCTTTTTTTCTAAGAAAACAACAAAAGGATTTATTGCATAAGAAACAATAAATCCCAAAACAAACGGTAATAAAACCGACAAAATATTTAAAAAAATATGCATAATATATTGAGCATTCATAAACCCAATATAAAGTAAAATCATAAAAAAAGTTAAATTAATAAGTGGATAATTAAACTGTTTATGAAACAAGATTCCTACCTTTCTAACCAGATTGTCGTAGGACCAATATTAGTAATACGAACGTCCATATCAGCTCCAAACTCTCCAGTTTCTACCTCTATATATTTACGCAACTCCTCATTAAATAATTCATAAAAATGTATAGCTTCATGATTATTCATTGCCTCAATATAACTAGGACGATTTCCCTTACTACAATTTGCATACAAAGTAAATTGAGAAACGGAAAGAATTTTACCCCCATAATCCAAAATACTTTTATTCATCACACCATTATCATCCGGAAAAATACGAAGGTTTACAATCTTTTTAGCAAGATACTGGATTTGTTCAATAGAATCCCCATCGGTAAACCCAACAAAAACTACCAACCCTTGATCGATTTCTCCAACAACTTCATGATTAACAGTAACCGAAGACTTTCCACTTCGTTGTACTAAGGCTCTCATCGCATCATCCTTTCAACATGATTTACATATGGTTGCTTTTCTAAATTAGAAAACAATTTATTCAACTGTTCTAAACCTGTAACATAAACAGAAGCTACATAAAGAATCGTATCTGATTTACTCATAGTATTAATACCATCGACACTAACATTCATATTAGAAATTGTCTGAAGTAATTCTAACATATGATTATCCAAACTATTGGAATAAATTAATACATTGGTTAAATATCTCTTATTAATATTCGTATTCCAATGAACCTCTAAAGTTCTAGCCTCTAACATCTCTAGGTTATGGCAATTCGTTCGATGTACAGTAATACCATTTCCCTTCGTAATATATCCAATAATATCATCTCCAAAAACAGGACAACAACAATTAGCAAGATTTACTTTTACTTTATCAATTCCACTAACAATAATATCCGCATCCATATTTTTAGAAGTAACTTTTACAACCTTAGGAGCAACAACTTCTTCAAATTTATCAATCGAATTAATAATAGAATTAGGAGAATTTTTACCATTACCAACCGTTAAATAAATATCCTCTAAATCTTCCAACTTAAATTCTTTACAAATCTTTTTTACATTTTCATCATTAAAAAATTCAGAAATAGAAAGCTTTCTTCTTCGAAGTTCTTTTTCTAACGTATATTTACCACGTTCTATATATACTTCTTTTTCATTTTTACTAAAGAAATTCTTTATTTTATTTCTGGTCGTTGTCGCCTTAACAATATTAACCCATTCCAAAGAAGGAGTCGCATTTTTATTAGTAATAATACGAACAATATCATTATTTTTAAGTTCATGATTTAAGGGAACAATCGCATTATTAACAATAGCGCCAGTCGTAGTTTCCCCTACCTTAGTATGAATCTTATAAGCAAAATCGATAGGAGTAGCTCCTTTCGGTAATTCAATAACATCACCTTTAGGAGTAAAACAATAAATATTATTATTTAAAACTTCATCTTTTACACTATTTACAAACTCTTCACTACTCATCTTATCTTTACTTAAATCAATAATAGACTTAAAAAATTGTAGTTTTTGTTCGGTTGTAGATTGTAAATTAGCACTCTTATTAGACCCTTTATTTTCTTTATAAGCCCAGTGAGAAGCAATACCATTTTCAGCTACTTCATCCATATCATAAGTACGAATTTGAATTTCAAACAAATAACCATCAATACCAAAAACTGTCGTATGCAAAGATTGATACATATTAGGTTTTGGCATAGCTATATAATCCTTAAAACGTTTAGGAAGTGGTCGAAACTTAGAATGAATAATTCCAAGTGCCAAATAACATTCTTGTTCCGTATGAACTAAAATACGAAGCGCAAGTAAATCATAAATATCACTAAATTTCTTACCCTTATTTAACTTATTATAAATACTGTAAATACATTTCGCACGTCCTTTAATTTCATGCGTAATATGATGTTCTGTAAGCAAATCAGAAACTTCTTTTTGCATATCAACAACCGTACGATCTCTTTCCAATTTAGTCTTATTTAACTTTTCAGCAATATCATAAAAAACATCAGGTTTTAAATACCGAAGAGCCAAATCTTCAAGCTCACTTTTTATCTTATGAATACCTAAGTGATGAGCAATTGGAGCTAAAATTTCTAACGCTTCCTTAGCTTTTACTTTTTGTCGATCCGGAGGAGTCGCCCATAAAGTTCGCATATTATGAAGACGGTCCGCAAGTTTAATAATAATTACACGAACATCCTCACTCATTCCAACAATAATTTTTTTATAATAATCAATCAAATATTCATTTTCCGTAGAAAAATGAATCTTACTAAGTTTCGTAACTCCTTGTACTAGTTTCGTAACTTCTTCGCCAAACTTTTCTTTCATCTCATCAGCAGTACAATCACAATCTTCCAAAACATCGTGCAAAAACCCTGCCGCAATCGTCTGATAATCAGCGTAAATAGTTGTTAAAATCATCGCAACATTTAAAGGGTGAATAATATAATCTTCACCCGTTTTACGAAACTGTCCTGTATGTTTTTCTTTCGCAAACAAATATGCTTGCTCAATAAATTTTAATTGTTCACTATCATCAATATAAACTTTTGCTCTATCCAAAACAGTAGACACTGTCAGTTCTTCTTTCGCATGCGACAAAATATCACCTCCAGTACTAACAATTAATACCTTTTATCTTCTTCTCTTCATATTCATCTGTGTAAATAACTTTTTTCTTTCTTGGTTTACCAACATTTTTAGCTTCAATTGTTGCAAAAATAATCGTAGCAATATAAATAGAAGAATAAACACCTACAATAAGACCAAATAACATAGCCAAATTAAATGTTAAAATTTCTCTAGAACCTAAGAATATTAATACAATAATAGGCATTAAAGTAGTAATAAATGTATGTAGCGACCTTACAAAGGTTTCACAAATAGAACGATTAGCAATCTCCCAAACTTTATCCTTCATTAACTTCTTCGCCTCTACTTTTCCAAGCTCCTCACGAATCCTATCAAAAGTAACAATCGTATCATTAATAGAATATCCAATAATAGTTAAAATTGCTACTATAAACATAGAAGAAACTTCTAAATGGAAAATCATAAATAAAGCACAAACAATTAATACATCATGGAATAAAGATACCACTCCACCAACGGCATAACTAAACTTGAAACGTATAGAGATATATAAAATAATACCAATTAACGCAACAATAACAGATAAAATTGCATTTTTAACAAGTTCTTGTTTTACAACATTAGAAATAACTCCAATACTAGTTTTTGCTTCATATTTATTTTCAAAATAATCCGTTACTTCTTCTACTTTATCACCATCTAAAACATCACTAATACGAATCGTTACCTCATCGTTATTAATTGTAATAGATTCCTCATCTAATTTCAATTTATCTAAATCACGACTTAACTCTTTCTTAGTAACATCTTCACTAGTTGCAATAGAAATATCACTACCCGCCTGATATTCCACACCTAAATTAATACCGCGTACACCGAAACAAATAATACCGGCAACAATAACAATAATAGATAAGGCAATAAATGGTTTTGTATATTTAAAGAAATTAAATCCTTTAAATGGAACAACTTTAACTTCTTCACCCTTACTAACATTTGGAATATCACTAGCTTTTACATGAATAAATAAATTCGTCTTATCATTAAAGTAATTTGTCTTAACAAATAATTTAAGTAAAAGTCTAGTAAGCCATACCATCGTAAACATTGTAATAACAACAGTAATAATTAACATCGTAGCAAATCCTTTAATACTAGATTCACCAAAAATAAACATAATAATAGCCACTAACAAAGTAGTCAAATTAGAATCTAAAATTGCACTGAAACTAGACTTCGTTCCTTCTTTAAAGGCCATTGGTAAACTCTTACCCTTATATAGTTCATCTTTAATTCTAGCAAAAGTAATAACATTCGAATCAACGGCCATACCAATACCAAGAATCAAAGCAGCAATACCAGGAAGGGTTAATACTCCTCCAACTACCCAGAATGTTAAAAATACTAAAAATGTATAAATTAACATAGAAATAGAAGAAATTACTCCTGCAAAATGATATATAAATATTAAGAATAAAATAATTAAAACGACACCAATAATACCAGCAATAAAAGTCGTTTGTAACGTAGAATCTCCAAACGAAGCTCCTACAGTTTGAGAAGATATTTCCGTAAGCTTACTTGGAAGAGATCCACTATTAATTAAATCTACTAAATTAGAAACTTCATCTTCTGTAAAACTACCTTGAATAATAACATCACTAGCAAATCCTTGAGAAACCGTAGCAGCACTCAAACAATTAGATTCATCAGTACCACACATAGCACCTTCACTAGCATAACTATCTTCTTCCTCATCATAATCCAACCAAATAACAATCATATTTTGATCATAATCTTTTACTTTATTGGTAACTTTATAAAATTCATCTTTATCTTTTACTGACAATAATACTGCCGGATTCCCAGAAGAATCGGTACTAACTTTCGCTCCCCCAGCAACCAAAACATCACTAGTCATTAACAAATTATCATTCGTATCACGAAATGATAAGGTTGCAACAGTAGACAACTGTTTACGCGCTTCTTCTGGATCCGTAACACCAGCTAATTTAACGCGAATTTTATCATTGCCTTCTACAATAATTTCAGGTTCACTAACTCCTAAACTATCAATACGTTTACTTAAAGTACGATAAGTAGCCATAACTTTATCATGAGTCATTTTAGAACCATCAATAGAATCCACTTGATACAAGATTTCAAATCCTCCTTGTAAATCAAGCCCAAATTTTAGATTTTTAAATAAGGGAACACAAATAAAACACATTCCTACGACAATAAGAATTAAAATAATTGTAGTTCGAATTACTTTATTTCTTCCCTTAACATCTTTTTTCATTTTCAACTTCACCTCTCTATATTGTTTCTAATCCTTCTTGATTTCGCCTAGTTTTAGAAACTTTTCCTTTCAAATATTCATCAATCTTTCGATTATCAATATGCAAAATATCATGCACAATATCAGAAAGAGTCAAATTATGTGACTTTTTCCATTTCGTTTCAATCAAATAATTCCAAATATCCACCAATTGAATATAAGGATAACCTAGACGATGTAATTCAGCAAGTTTTGCTTTTAAAGCAGGCTCTACTCTTTTATATAATTCTTCTTGAGAAGAAAATTCTAACTCCATAACATCACCTACCAAACTAATAACATTATATCGCAAATATAACATATTTGAAAAGAAAAACAAAGAAAAAAGACAATATCCTATGAATTGTCTTCGTTTAATTGTTTTTTTCTACCTTGGCTTTCTTTTTCCAAGCTGGTATAGGAACATAACGATAAATAACCGTATCAATATCTCCTCCTGCATCTCTTACTTCTTTAGCTTCAGCAAAAATTTCATCGGTATGTCTAAGATCAATATCATCAATATCTGCATACCATAAATTAAATATTTCATCATAAATTGCCCAATCTTCTCTAGGAGCAACTTGAGGTCTAATATTTTCATTTACCAAAGCCGCAGGAATATTTTGCATTCCTTGATTACGACCATCGAAAAAAACTATTTCTCCACTACCTAAACGAAGTAAAACTTCATTCTCAGACATATTGTTAGGAATATTAGTAATCCATTTTCCATATTCATCAATTACACAACGTCTACCACTAGTATCCCAGCCTACTTCATATTGCATAAAAACACATTCCTTTCAAAAGTTGTTTTTTATTATAGTAAAAATAAAATATCAGTCAATAATAAAGATTATTTATTCTTTTTAGGTTGACTATCCTCCACTACATCCATATCATCTAACATAATAGAAAGATCAGAATCATAATCATCGTCATAAGATTTAGAAAGACTAAGAGAATCATCATCAGAAGTCAAATGAATAGAATCCATATCCTGCACAATGGTTTTTTCCATAGGACTAGACTGCATATAAACAAAATACTGATCACCAATCTTTTCAACCCCTCCAACAGAAAGACGTGTTTCTCTTTCTAATAAAACTTCTTTTTCTCCTTTTAAAGCAAGTTGTGAATCCATAGGAAGAAAACAACTACCTTCAGGAACATGAATAGCTAAAACAATAGGAGAAGAAATAGTAAATTGACCACCTAAAGCGCTAGTAGTAGATAAAAAGGAATGTTCAACAAAAGATTTCCCAACAAAAGAATCCAGCTCCTCAGAAGAAGAAACTCCAAAATCTTGAAACTGTGCTATATCACAACCTCGAAAAAAGATAAAATCTTTATCACTTTTAAACTTATCAATTACATAATCCAAAGAATCAATTACTCCATCCAAATCATATTCTTTATCCTCAAAAGTAACAAGATCAAACTCCTTTACTTTTTCACCTGTTCCCTTAACATAACCTTGATGTTGACGTAAGAAACCATTGATCTTAGTAAAATCAGAACTCGAATACAATTCAATCGCTTTTTGAATTTTCATAGGAAATTGATATAAATCTGGTTGAGGAATCGCCTCTCCACCAGTATAAACGCCCTGAAAAACATCCATAACATGTTTTTCTAACAAACGAATTCTTTCTTCCCCTACAACTCCATCCAAAAAATTTTCCTCATGGATTGCCATTAAATTCTTAAAAATCTGTAATATATCCTTTTCCATAAAGTCACCTCCTTCAACATAAATTAATTACTTATTATCCGACTCAATCTTTGCTCTAGGAAAACTACTACGATAAACATCACGAAGTCTATCTGTCGTAACATGTGTATAAACCTGTGTTGCTTTTATACTTTCATGCCCCAAGAGTTTTTGTACCGTCATCAAATCGCAACCTTGATTTAATAAATGTGTTGCAAAACTATGACGAATCATATGTGGAGAAATATTTTTTTGAATACTAGTATGTTTTATAACTTCTTCTAATAAATAACGAACTCCTCGTTCTGTAAGTTTTTCTCCATGATGATTTAAAAATAAATAAGGACTATTTTTCGTATTTAAAGATAAATAACCTTCCTTTAAATACAAATTTAATATCTCTTCACAATATTCACCATAAGGAACAATTCTCTCTTTATTTCCCTTCCCTAAAATCAAAATCGTACGACTTCCTTGATTAATATCAGAAACCTTAATAGAAACAAGTTCACCTACTCGAACCCCGGTAGCATATAACATTTCTAAAATAAGGCGATTCCTTTGTCCAAGAGGACTAGATAAATCACAAGCCTCAAACAAAGCCTCCAACTCATTATATTCAAAATACCTAGGTAATTTTTTTTCTTTCTTAGGACCACTAAGCAGACGAAAAACATTACTAGAAACAACTCCTTCATTTGCTAAAAACTGATAAAAACCACGTAACGAACTAAGTTTCCGATCAATAGAAGAATTCTTATCTTTTTTCTCCTCCTTTAAATACATTAGAAAAAAACGCAAATCACTATAAACAAGTTTTTTATAATGGAGTCCTTCTCTTTCTAAATAAGAAAAAAACTCCAAAATATCTTGTTGATAATTTTCTACAGTATATAAAGAATAATTTTTCTGAAACTTTAAATAATCAAGATAATGTTCCAAATCCTGTTTCACAATATCACCTTCTTTATTTTCGTTTTCCCGTTCCATAAGAAGTAGTTTTTTGATAAATTTGACACCATTGGTATACTTTAGACAAAGTCCTCTGATCATTTAATCTCTTATTTAAAGCCTCTTCATCTTTACGGATGTCTTCTTCTATTAAATTCGTATTTCCCCCTACTTTAAGTGCCGTTTGTAACAACGAAGAATGTAAAGCATAATGATATATAATAGAAACCATCTTACTAGACAAAAGAGAATAATATAAATCTTGATCACTTGAATTAGAAAGATTGGAATTTTCTTTTAATTGACACCCTCTTGATGTGTTAGAAAATAAAGTAAGTGGCATATTCTTAACAATTTCCCTTATTTCCTTTCTCTTTGTAGTATCATCAACTTCAATATCCAAAGAATAAGAAGAAGTAATTGGTTTATCAAACTCTTCATAATCCATCAAAGAAATCTGTCCTTCAACATTTTTAGGATCAATTTGTCGTTTAATTTGTTCCTCTATTTTCTTTCGATAAGGATTTCTAGCATTCAAATAATCCATGTATTGTCCTTGCCTATCTTTCCCCTCAAAAATATCAAAACGTTCAAAAGCTTCAGTCATAGACCTTAAAACAGAATAATTATCTTTTGCCCAGGAAGATTCATATTTCATTCGATAAGGAGGCATATCCTCCGACTTTTGAAAGTAGCGAGTAATATTTTTAGGTAACGTATCTAAAGAAATCAATACGAATTTACGAAATTCTTCATTATAAAATGCCTTAGTACAAAACTTATCCAATAAATGATCAACCACCCCACTTGGATGTGGATAAGAATTTGGATTGGAATAATATTTAGCAAGCACTCGAAGATCTTCAATTCTTTTGCTATCATGATTTTTATATAAAACTTCTTTTGTTTTTAGAATTTCTTTTCCATGATAATTAGAAAAAGACACAATATAACAATCAACATTAGCACTAGAAATATAGCCATTTTGACACATCATATTGGCCATTTCTTCTTCATTATCAAAACGCGTAGTAACTAAATCAATATCGGACAAAAGATGTCCTCTTATCATCTCATCACTACCATAAGATTTATACCATTTTTCCTTCAATTTCACGATGGAAAAAGAATTGGTATCTCGATTCCTTGCTATTAAATAATACTTTTTCATAAACTACCTCTATTCTTAGATTTATATGATATCTAATAATTAAAATATAGCTATCGATTTCTTTTTTGTCAAGGAAAAGAAAGAACTCAATCATCTTTATGATTGAGCTTCTTGTTCATAAGAACAACTACTACATTTTACTTTTCCATTTTTCTCTACCAAATAATTTCCACATTCTGGACATTTTCCTGAAACTGGCTTATCCCAGGAAGCAAATTTACATTTCGGATAATTTTGACAACCATAAAAGATTTTCCCTTTCCGTGTCTTTTTCTCCACAATCTTACCATCACATAAAGGACAGTCCATCACAACAACTTCTTCTTGCTTTTCTTTTTTGATATATTTACAAGTTGGATAATTAGAACAAGCAACAAATTCCCCATAACGACCATTACGTACCACAAGAGGACTACCACACTCTGGACAAACTTCTCCCGTTTCCTCTGGTGCTTTCTTTTCCATATCAGAAAAAGCATTTTTTACTCTAGGTTCAAACAACTGATAAAACTTATCCAAAAGTTCATTCCAGACTTCTTTACCTTCCGCAACTTTATCCAAGTCCTCTTCCATATCACGAGTATATTCTACATTAATCAAATCACTAAAGAACTCTTGTAATTTATCCGTAGTTTCTATTCCCATTTCCGTAGGTTTAAATTTCTTATCTTCCATCTCTACATAATTACGTTCTTTAATAGTATCAATAATTTTTGCATACGTAGATGGTCGACCAATTCCTAATTCCTCTAATTCTTTAATAAGTTTTGCTTCCGTATATCTAGCTGGAGGTTTCGTAAAGTGTTGTTCACTAGAAACATCCGTCGCAACACATTCTTGTTTATCATTAACTTCCGGAAGAATTTTATCTTCACTAGACTCATAATCTTTATAAACTTTTAAATAACCTTCAAAAAGTAAAACTTGTCCCGTCGTCTTGAATTTATAATCATGATTATCAAAAACAATCGTAGTTTGGTTTACTTTCGCATCCGCCATTAATGACGCTAAAGTACGTTTATAAATCAAAGAATATAATTTAAACTCATCGGATTTTAAATAAGGCTTTACTACTTCTGGAGTACGCATAACACTAGTAGGACGAATAGCTTCATGAGCATCTTGTACATTTTCTTTTTTCTTACTCTTCTTAACAACACCTACATAGTTTTTACCATATTTTTCTTCAATATATTTTCTAGCGGGAACAATAAAATCATCCGATAATCGAATAGAATCCGTTCTCATATAGGTAATTAAACCAACCGTTTCGTCTTCTAAATCAATACCTTCATATAACTTTTGAGCAATACTCATCGTTTTCTTAGCAGGAAATCCTAATTTTGTAGAAGCTTCTTGTTGTAACGTAGAAGTAATGAATGGAAACTTACTCTTTCTAGCTCTTTCTTTTTGCTCAATAGACTCTACCGTATAAATATCTCCAAGAGCATCCAAAACTTTATTAGCTTCTTCCTCACTCTTTAATTCAATATCTTCTGTTTTATATTTAAATAATACTGCCTCATAATCTGGAAAAATAGCCGTAATTGTCCAATATTCTTCTGGATGGAATCGATCAATTTCTCTTTCACGATCTACAATTAATTTTAAAGCAACACTCTGTACACGACCAGCACTTTTAGCTCCAATTTTACTTTGTAATAATTTAGAAAGACGAAAACCTATAATACGGTCCAAAATTCTACGTGTTTCTTGACTTTTTACTAAGTTATCATCAATAACCGTAGGATGTTTTATAGCATCTAACACTTTATCATGAGTAATTTCATGAAATAAAATTCTCTTATACTTATCATCTTTAATTCCTAAAGCATCTTTTAAATGCCAAGCAATCGCTTCTCCCTCACGATCCGGATCGCTTGCAAGATAGACCATGTCACTGTCCTTTACATCTTTTTTTAATTCTTTAATAACAGAACCTTTTCCTTTAATAGGAATATAATTAGGCTTAAATCCATTTTCAATATCAACACCAAGTCCATATTGTCCAGTTGTTGCCAAATCACGAATATGTCCCTTAGAAGAAACAACTTTATAATCATTTCCTAAATACTTCTCAATAGTTTTACTTTTACTAGGACTTTCGACAATCACTAAATTCTTTGACATGAAACGCCTCCTTAACTCTATATACTTATACTAATAATTTATGTTTTTGTCAACGAAAAATTATCTTCTCATAACTTTACTAGTTTTTAAAACAGAACATAACTCATCAAATTTTCTTACCATTTTCCCACTAGCAATACAATTCGAAATATGAGAAGAAAGATATGCTGAAGAAATATTTTTATACGACAAACTAGTAGCAATCAAAATTTTACCAACATCTTGACAAACAACACTTCGATAAATACTATCATCATCGACAATAGAAAACATCATAGAAATATCTTGTTGTACTTGTTCAGAAGATATCCCATAAAAATCTTGAAAGTATCTTACAATACTATCCAAATGTTGACTTAAAAATTTTTCTACCAAGGAAGAATCTACTTTCATAGTCGCAATCTTTTGCCTCATCTCATAAGACAAAGGTTGATAATTCCATACATTATACACTCCAGTAAACTTTCCCATAGCCAAACTAAAATCATAAAAGTCAGAAATTTTATGATGACCAAGAGCCGAACTTATTTTTCTATCTAAAATATCTTTGGTTGGAGAACTAATAATCATTTTATCCACCTGTAAACATTGTCCAGAATACACATGATAAAAGAATCTAGGAGAAGCCCCAAGAAAATACGCATGATCCCTATAATAATTCATTCTCACTTCACCAATAAAATCAGATAAAAATCCCATAAGTCACCTCATATATATTATAATCAAAAAAGCAAGATTTCCTAAAAAAGACTAAGTTGTTTCTCTAAATAATCCCGAACTGGTCCATAACTCTTACGGTGTTCCGGAATAATACCATATTTTTCAATCGCTTCCAAATGTTTTTTGGTAGGATATCCTTTATTATCTTTAAAATCATACATAGGATACTTTTTATCTAACTCATCTAACATCCGATCTCTAGTTACTTTCGCAATTACACTAGCAGCACTAATCGTTATGCTTTTAAGATCTCCCTTAATAATAGAAGTAGTGGGAATATCCAAAGAAAGAGGCATGGCATCTATTAAAATATGTTCTGGTCTTACACTACATTTAGAAATAGCTTCCCTCATAGCAAGTTTCGTTGCCTCATAAATATTAACTTCATCAATTTTTTCTTCCGAAATAATACCAACACCAACACTAATAGCTTGCCTCATAATCTCATCATAATAAAATTCTCTCTTTTTCTCACTTAACTTTTTAGAATCTGTAAGTCCCTCTAAAGAAAACTCTTCAGGTAAAATAACACAAGCTGCAACAACAGGCCCCACCAAGGGACCACGCCCTACTTCATCCACACCAGCAATCAAAGTAACTCCTTCACTTCTTAACTTACGTTCAAAATAATAATTATCCTGACTACAAACCATAAGCTCTAATTTCTGAATTAATTTCTTATCACCTGGCTTATTCATACTTTTTTTCAACTCATAACATGTAACCAAATCACTACATTGATACCCATCAATAATATCTATATGCTCCAAGTCATACAAATTATAATCAATATCAAAACAATCTTTATATTTTATTTCCGACCCATGTTCTACCCTTACCGGCCACTCTAAAGAATCAAACACTTCCTTACTGCAAGCAAGATCAATATCATCCGTCTGATCAATAACATCATGACATACTAAACTAGTACCAGTAATAATAATAAAATCATGTCTATCAAATCCCAAACTATCTATTTTTTTATATATTTCTTCTTTTGTCATATCAATACCTCAAATCTAAATTCATTCTAGCATACAAAGAAAAAAAAGAATAAAGAAAGATTATTCTAATTTACAAAATTTTACTTTAATCGATCAAAAGTAATCAGTCCAAAATATCCATTTTTAAAGTCTTGCAAAATGATACGAGAAACTCTCTCATAATCAGCTACTCCCCCTTTAGTAAGAGCACCTCTACGACTAGCAATCATATCATAAGCTTCAATCAAATCATCATCCAATTCACTTATACCATAGCGTTCTTCTAACGCTTTTGGATAAAGTTCATATAACTTTCTCAAAATAAAGGAAGCAATTTGATCTTCATTTAAAATTTCCTCTTTAATAGAAGAAAAACTAGCTAAAATATGAGCAGATTCTTGATCTTCTAACTTTGGCCATAAAATACCTGGAGTATCTAACAAATCAATATTTTTGTGAATACGAATCCAACTTAAACTTTTAGTAAAGCCAGGCTTATTACCAACACCAGCACTCTTTTTCCCTACCAAACGATTAATTAATGTACTCTTCCCTGCATTTGGTACTCCTAAAATTAAGGCACGTATATTTCTAGGTTTTAATCCCTTAGCTTTCCTTTTCTCATTTTCTTCTTTTAATACTTCTTCACTAGCTTCAATAATCTTACTCACATTAGTACCATTCATTAAATCAACAGGAATTACTTGATAACCAAGTTTTTCATAATAGTTAATAAATTTATTTGTTTCATTCTTATCACATAAATCGTACTTTGTCATAATTAAAAGTCTAGGCTTATCCTTTATTAAATCATCAACATCCACTATTTTAGATGATTTAGGCATTCTAGCATCAATAACCTCATAAACAATATCAATTAAATTTAATTTTTCACGAATCTCTCTCTTCGTCTTAGCCATATGCCCTGGATACCAGTTGATACTGCTTTTTTGGAAACTTTTTTCTTCATTTTCCATATAATCACTTCCTCGCGTAAAATCTATTTCATTATATCATACTTTTTAATCAAAAGAAAAAGTAGACATTAATCTACTCTATAAATTGTAATTTATATAATAGAAAACATTGCTATAATTGAGGCGAATATGTTTGATAATGCGTGTATGATCCAACTAGGCAAAATTGAGCCATTTGCTTTTTTTTCGTTTACATATCCCATAGCATAAGCAACTATTCCTGTAAGTA